>CAYWMZ010000230.1:0-4678 GCA_964459485.1 uncultured Desulfocapsa sp.
AGCACTAAAAAAACCAGGTGCGTTACGCTGGCAAAAACGATTCTGATAATGGGCAGTATTTCAGAATGAAAAACCGTTTTTTTTATCAGATTGGCATGGACAACTATTGATCCCACAGAAGTGGTTAAAATCTGGGAGAAGAGAAACCACGGGGCCATGCCTGCGGTCAACCAAACCACAAAGGGAATGTCATTCATTGGTTTGGCTTTAAACCCAACACTAAAAACAAACCAAAAAACAAAAATGAGTACTAAGGGATGAATAAACGTCCAGATAAAACCAAGCAACGACCCTACATATTGCGAAGCAATCTCACGCTTGGCCATTGCAAAAATCAGATGTCGCTGACCAAACACCATACGGATAAAGCCTAAGAGCGATCTTATTATCAAATTCCCATCCTACAAAAAACGTATTAATAAAAAAGCCTCGCTTCCCAGCAAGTCCAACATGCCCAGAAAAGAATCAGGAGTACCAACACAATAGGCAGGTGACAGAGAAGCATAAAAATATGTGAAAATACTCAAAACAGCTCCAATTGTCAAGGCTCCCCCCCCACTGAACCCAGTCCCACGACACCAGCATTTAACATTGTATTTAAAGGGAGTTACAGAGACAAGCAATAGGAGAAGGTCTAGGACAAGGGACTCACATATATCCCGTCACATTCACCAAAGGTTCCAAATCCTGTAGTCTTATTACTTCATATGGTGTATCATTTTTCAATAAAAATCTCATCAAAGATGATGTAATCCATGATGATTTAGTGCCAATTACCGACATCAGGCCCCTCTATAAAGCAGTCTGTCTAATCACCACACTATGTCACATTCTCCCCAAACCCGCTACATACTGAGTAGTACCCTTTGGTCAGGTAGCCTGATTTTTATTCTCTTCCTATTGGTGGCAATAAGTAATCCTTTTTTAAAGCTTCCTTTTGACCCGTGGGAACACCTTATCAAAATCCGTTCAATTTTTGACACCGGAAATTGCTTTCTCTACTGGCCAGGTGATTCAAGTACATTTTACTCATGGCACCTCTTTTGGGCCACACTCTTTAAATTTTTACAGATTGACGACACTCTGCTGTGGGCAAGGATAATTCACTTTACACAATTTTCAATCGCCCTTGCCTGCACCTTCTCCTTTTCTTATGCTGTCTTAAGAATCTGTTTGAAAGATTGCAAGGTACATAATCTTTATCTTATATCATCTTTTGCAACCCTCTACTGGCTAGTAGGTAACGGAACCTATTCTGTTAACTTACAGCAGGCCTGGATAATGTGGTATTCAGTTACCTATCAGGGAATCACTATCCCTGTTTTCTGGCTAATCACTGGACTTACGCTCCAATTACTATTTAGCACTACCCTCTCATCGACTCATAAAAAAGTCATCCCCCCCATTATCCTCACCGGATTCCTGATTATAGCTTTCTTCCACCCATCGGAGGCCATATATTATTTCATCTTTCTTTTGTTAGGGCTGTGTTTAACGCCCTCTATCGGGTCGAAGAAAAAGATATTATGGACTGGTATCCTCTTGGTCATATTACCGCTTACACTTTTTGTAATTGGAAGCTCCATGAAGCTGCCATTCCTGCAAAACCTATCTATTCATAGCGACTTTTCAAGCCTTACCCAACAGGTGGGCCGCACCGGCACATGGATTAGTACCGGTGGAGGAAACAGAGTAGGAAGTTCCTTCAGCGAACTAGCATCATTCGCCTCCATTACAGCCTTGCTCTTCTGGGTTATCCTGTGGCTGTTAAAAAAACGGGAGATGCCTCCCATTATCCATCTATTATCAATTGCGGTGATCGTGTTCTATCTTATCCCCACATCTAAATGGATAGCAGGGATTGCTGGAACGCTTCTTAACGAGGATATTATCTGGAGATTTTTTTTCGCCAGTCCATGGTTCATTTTCCCTCCACTCATATGTTACCTAATTACTTCCAGCAGTCGGTTCCCCCGGATGTACACAACTCTCCTCCTGACGGGGATCCTTTTGGTTTCTTATTCTTTCTCCCTTAACTCTACCAATCAAGCCTTGTCTGGCAACACACGCTCCCTCTACAATTCCTTTTTTAAGGAACGGGTTAACCTGCAATATAACGATCAAGACCTCCTGATCCTCAAGAACAGTATCCACCAACAAACCAGAACACTCAAGAAAGACACCACAATGCTATACCTGCGCAGTGATCTTGCAACTCTTGCAAGAGCTCTCTGGGGCTATTACACCTACTCTCACCGGCGTATATTTATTCCAATGCATAAATTTTACAGTATGGGATTAAATGATCAATACAAACTGGTTCCAATCACACTCCCCTCTGGGTTCCCAAAAAGCAGAGAAATTTTCCTCAAATTCAACCTGGACTCAAGAAAAATATCTACATTGCAGAACATAATCGTAAAGGCTGACTCGCCCGTTGTCTTTGATGTAGACCACATCGACTTAGGAAGGAAATACCTGTTTATAGAAGGTTGGGCGTTTCTAAAAAAACAAACCAGTAATTCCGACGTCTATATTGTACTCCGTTCAGAACAACGCACGCAAGTTTTCAACACATCAGAACTGTATCGAAGAGATGTGGGTAAGCGTTTCAATTCAATTGCACTTGAAAACAGTGGTTTCCTAGCCACCATCCCAAGAGCAACCCTCCCAAAAGAGACTTACAAAATTGAGATAATAGTGCAGCAAAATGATATCCAGGGACATGCATCCACAGAACGCTCTATCACAATCTACTAGGACAGATCTAACTGGCTGAAGTCACCACACACATCGTAACCACTTTAAAAGATACAATTAAGAGGAACTAACAATACTCTCCGACAGGGCACTTTCTAAACAGCTGACGACATAATCCTGTTCTGTGGTTTTTAAATGAATTCAGGATGATTCATTGGTAAGCTCAAGGCATTTACATAATAACTTTCTGCCTGCTGGAAATCTCCGGAGTAAAAACCTAATTCCCGGTAATAAGGCTGAGTATGGACGGGAATATAGTGGACATTAACACCGATACCACAGGCCCTTAATGAATCATAATATTTCCTTACGCCGTACCATTTTACAATTTTCAATTCTTATGACGTAAAGAGGACAAGCGGAATACATTTTTTTTCTTGCTGACGCTCATGTTGTATGTCTTGGCATCAATATCAACAAAATTGATATCAACTCCACAAAATCTAGCACTACAATATTCAGCAACGTTCCTCTCAAGCTCTGGAAGCCTTGAGCCAAGAAATCAGATCGCAAAACCTCAACAACTGCGGTGATATCTTCCTAAGTTATTTCCTGTTTTCCATAGGGAATCATTTGATTACTCGTTCACCGAAAAGAAATGAAGATTCCCCATTACGCCTTAACCATCCACTCTTCACACAGCTCAGTTTCGATCGCCAGAGCAGTTATTGTCCCAACCTTTTCACCAACTGTAACCGTAACCTCAGCCCCTGGATCATCAACTACTTTCTTTCCATATCTCACAACTAAGGCAGCGGCTCTTTTCAAAGTCTCATCGGTGTCAGTAAAAGTCTCTATCCTTTTCTTGGCCCCTCGAAGCAATGCAGTAGGCCCAGGCCGCTCCGGCATATGGAGCAGAATATCATCTTCTTCCGCCAGAGCTTCAATCTTAATATTCTCTTTTTCATTACGGCCAAGGATACACCAAAAACCATCTGGCAGCAGAAACTGACGCCCCACGAGTAGCAGACGAATATCGGTGATTCCTATCTCTTCAGCCTGAATTACAAATTCACCCCGGTAGATCCGTTCGATACGGGTGCTGAGAATGGGATCGGCAAGGGTACAGCCACCTGCGGGACTTGGAAAATCGGTGATACCAAAATCCTTGGCCAACTGAATTTGACGAGACCTACCCCGACCACTGAAGTTAAAGAGTTTTTCCCTATCAATCCAGCCTTCAGTCTCAGCAACCGTTGGGTTCATAAGTTTGGCAGAGAGGGGACGCAGCAACAGGCCCTCATTATCCGAATCCCGTTCGATGACCCGCAGGGTGTCACGACGCTGGGACATTGGACGTTGCCCAATAACCTCACCAGTTATGAGAAAGGAGGCGTCGTATTCGGCCATCATCGCCTTGGCACGGGTAAACATCAGGATCTTGCAATCGATACAGGGATTAAAATTTTTCCCGAAACCATGGGAAGGATTATGGAGGAGATCTAGATAATTATGGCTGAGATCCTGGAGCACCACCTCTATCCCATATTTTTCCATGACCTCTTCTTTGTAGGCAGCCTCGTTTTCAAGAAGTTCGTAATCAAAAAATGGAGTCACAAATTTCACCGCAATTACCCGAACCCCTAGTGATGCCACCAGTGTGGAGGCAAGAATAGAGTCCAGCCCTCCAGAGAAGAGGGACAGTGCCGTCACTTGTTTCATGCTGCTACCCTCCTCTTTTCTAAGAGTTCTTCCGCCCAAGCCCTGGTCTGTTCAGATACCGAATCACCTGCCAGCATGCGACTGACCTCGGCCACACGCTGTTCCTGGGCCAAAAGGTTAATACCAGATTGTGTCCTGCCGTCTGAAACTCCCTTTTCCACCAGAAAATGGCTGGTACCACGGGCCGCAATCTGAGGGAGATGGGTAATACAGAAGACCTGATGGTGGCTGGCTAGTTCCTGAATTTTTCTGGCCA
>CAYWMZ010000231.1:0-4669 GCA_964459485.1 uncultured Desulfocapsa sp.
TCTGGAAGGCAAAGAGGTGCTGAGCTCAGCTATGATGCAGGAGGTGGATCGCTGTCGAAAGTCCTTTGAACTGGCAGAAGCTGGAAAAAAGGTGGCCCTGGTTTCAGGTGGTGATCCGGGTATCTATGCCATGGCTGGTCTTGTCCTTGAGATTGCAGCTAAATGTGACAGCAGAGTCAAGATAGATATCGTTCCAGGTATTGCTGCGGTCAACGGATGCGCCGCACGTCTTGGTGCGCCACTGATGCATGATTTTGCGGCCATCAGCCTTTCAGATCTCTTGACCCCATGGGAGGTTATAGTAAAACGTCTTGAGGCGGCAGCGAGTGCCGATTTTGTTATCGCACTCTATAATCCTAAATCCAAAAAACGTACGGAACATATCGTGACTGCCCGCAAGATACTTCTTGAGCATCGCAGCCCGGAGACCCTGGTGGGAATTGTCACCGCCGCCAGCCGGGCCACAGAAGTGATCCGGATTAGCACCCTGGCCGATATGCTGGAAGAGGATATCAATATGCAGTCAACCGTGATCATAGGAAATTCCACTACCTTTTCCTGGAATGGCTATATGATTACGCCTAGGGGCTA
Source organism: uncultured Desulfocapsa sp. (assembly GCA_964459485.1). Taxonomy (GTDB): domain Bacteria; phylum Desulfobacterota; class Desulfobulbia; order Desulfobulbales; family Desulfocapsaceae; genus Desulfocapsa. The sequence goes on from CAYWMZ010000231.1 coordinate 592, forward strand.
TCGTGACAAATATACCCTTGATTCCCATTCATGAAGAAAAAGCTCAGCCTGCTGCGTCATGGCCGTACCGGCTATTCAGGGCGTTATGTTGGTTCCTTGGATGTTGGACTTTCTCCTGAAGGGATAATGCAGATAGAGAATTTGCGACCTTATTTTCAGAAGAATATCCCTGCAGTCTGTGTCTCAAGCCCCATGCAGAGATGCGTAGAAAGTCATGAAATACTCTTTTCCAAGAGCCATGTTGAACATGATGATGATCTTCGGGAGATTCATTTTGGAGAGTGGGAGGGGCTCAGTTTTCAGGAAATTGTCAGCGACTATCCGTCCCTGGTCGAACAGTGGGCAGAATGGTCCCTTGATTTTTGCTTCCCGGGTGGGGAACGGATTGGTGATTTTCTGAATAGAGTGCACCGGGCCGCAGGTCGAATCGTTGCACGTTCTGAAGAAGATATTCTACTCGTTGCCCATGGTGGTGTGATTCGGGCACTGCTCTGCCATTTTCTGCAACTTGATCCTTCGGAATATCTTCTGTTTCAGGTGCAAAAGGCCCGGATTGCCAAAATGGAACTTTTTGATCAGGGGGCAGTCCTTACCGGTCTCAACCTGGGAGGAATATAAGAAATATGGCTCAATTGATACTGGTCACAGGTGGGGCACGCAGTGGCAAGAGTGATTACGCTTTGCAACGGGCCGAGGAGATGGACGGCCGCCACTGTTTTATAGCCACCTGCCCGGTGATTGACTCAGAAATGGACGAACGTATCGCCCGCCACAGGGAAGAGCGTTCAGCAGAACTCTGGGACACGGTGGAGGAGGAGATTGAAGTGGCCACAACTCTTCAGTCCCTTACCACCGGCACTGTGTGTCTGCTCGACTGCCTCACCCTGTGGATCAACAATCTTATGTATTGTGCCGAGCAGAAAGGGGAGCAGTTTCAAGATGCGCAGCTCCAAATACGGGTCCGAGCCCTGTTGGAGGCGGCGGATCAGTTTCAGGGAACACTGATCTGCGTCTCAAACGAGGTAGGGATGGGAGTGGTACCGGACAATCCCGCAGCAAGATTATATCGTGATCTTGTGGGAAGGTGTAACAGAATAATTGCAGCTGCAGCCGATGAGGCTATCCTGGTGAGTTGCGGTTTACCGCTTTTCCTTAAACAACAATGATGGATAGATAATTCGCAGACAGCACCGGCAGGTTTGTTCAGCACTTGATAACGATTTTTTTAAATAAGCCTTTAACTGGATATAATTCCTTTGCAATAGAACCCTAGAGAAAACATATGAGCCTCCTCAAAAGAACAGTAGAAAAGATCTTCCCCCAAGACAGTGATTATCGTGAACGTGCCAAAGAGCGCCTGGATCAGCTGGCGTTACCCCACTGGTCACTGGGGGATCTTATGGATCTTGCCATGGATCTTGCCGGAATGACCCGCTCAATGCATCCAAAGGTTTCACGCAAGGCCATTGTCACCATGGCAGGTGACCATGGTGTTGTGGCTGAGGGAGTAAGCAAATTCCCCCAGGAGGTGACTCCGCAGATGGTCTTTAACTTTGTCAATGGCGGGGCGGGTATTAACGCCCTGGCAAAACAGGCCGGGGCTGAGGTTGTGGTGGTCGATATGGGTGTTGCGGCCGATCTCAAGCACCTTGCCGAATCGGGTAAAATCATTAACAAGAAGGTGGGGCTTGGTACCGATAATATAGCCAAAGGGCCAGCCATGAGTCTTGCCATGGCCACCCGTGCTGTGGAGTCTGGTATTGATGTTGCCATGGATCTGGGCCAGCGGATAGATGTATTTGGAACGGGTGATATGGGTATCGGGAACACCACCCCGTCCACTGCCATAGCTGCCATACTAACCGGACGGCCCCTGGAAGAACTCACCGGGCGAGGCACTGGCCTTGATGATAAGCAGCTTAAACATAAACAGGCGGTTATTAAGACTATTCTTCAAATAAACAGGCCCGATGCCAATAATGGTCTTGATATTCTGGCCAAGGTCGGCGGTTTTGAAATCGGTGGTATTGCTGGCCTGATCATCGGTGCTGCTGCACAGCAAAAACCAGTGGTTGTGGATGGCTTTATCTCCTCTGCCGGTGCCCTTATTGCAATCGCCATAGAACCCTTTGTGCGTGATTATATTATCTGTGCCCATAGATCAATGGAGCCGGGACATCGTGCCATGCATGAAAAAATGGGTTGTAAACCCCTACTTGACCTGAACCTGCGGCTCGGTGAGGGCACAGGGGCTGCCCTTGCCATGAACCTTGTGGAAGCAGCCAGTGCAGTGCTCACCGAAGTTGCTACCTTTGAAGAGGCAGCAGTTGCAGGAGCCGATAAATAGTATGGGGTCAGCTAGTTCCCATACAGGGGATACAGAAAATCTGTTTTCTCTGCTTCTTTACCATCCCCTTGCAACTTTCTTGGCAGGATTTCGGTTTCTGACCATTATCCCTGTCCCCTGGCAGTGTGAAAAGGATGGCCGTTTCTTTAAGGCCAGCCTCCTCCTCTTTCCTCTGATAGGGCTTCTTATCGGTGAGTTAAGTTCTACTGTTGCTGCCCTGTGTGGAACATTTCTTCCCGGGCCGCTCACGATCCTTCTGGGGCTGCTGTTGCTGGCTGGAATCAGCGGTGGCCTCCATTTAGATGGTCTGGCCGATAGCCTCGATGGGTTGCTCAGCAGTCGTCCCAGGGAACGAGCCCTTGAGATTATGCGGGACAGTCATATCGGGGCCATGGGCGTTATTGGACTTGTTTTTCTGATACTTGCCAAGTATGCAGCCCTTCTTACACTCCCTCGCGAGGCCATGCTACAGGCGCTGCTCCTTATGCCACTTATTGGCAGAACAGCAATAGTTATGAGCATGGCCGTACTCCCCTATGCCCGAAAGGGAGAGGGCTTGGGGCTGCTTTTCTACTCCTCCTCCAGTCGACTTGTGGCAATCCTTGGCCTGCTGTCTGCCGTGATTGTGGTGGCCTTTGTCTCCAGTGGATCTGTTCTGCTGATCTTTGTAGCAGTGTTGCTAACCGTTGCCGGTTTTTCCTGGTGGTGTTTTGTTAAACTTGGCGGGGCAACCGGGGATACCCTTGGTGCTGTTTGTGAACTTGGTGAACTCTCCGTTGCCGTCAGCCTCTCAATTGTCTTTGCCGCATCCTGAGTTATCCATGACAGCTTCCTTAGAATATGGCCATGGCGGGAATATCCACGCCGCTGCGGCCGCAGCCGAACTTCCCATCACTGAACTTCTTGATTTTAGTGCCAATATCAACCCTCTTGGTGCCCCGTCCTGGCTGCGTTCCTGCATCGCCAGCAGTTTAGATTCTGTTCTTCACTATCCTGACCCATCGGCATCAGAGCTCAGGCGAATAATAGCTGCGAAATACGCAGTTCCCGTATCTCAGGTATTAGTCGCCAACGGGAGTACGGAACTCCTCTATCAACTGCCAAGGGTGTTGCACTGCAAAAGAGCCATTATTCCGGTACCCTGTTATATCGACTATATTAAGGTGATGGAGGGGGGAGGGATTCCTGTCAAAACCATTGCTCTGCAACAAGAGACTGGATTTGCGCTTGATTGTAGTTACTTGGCAGAGGTCTTAGAGGATGGGGATGTCCTAATCGTTGGATCACCCAATAATCCCACCGGAAGGGTGGTGGCCAGTGATGACCTAGCCCCGCTTGCACAGGCCTTTCCCGATGTGAAATTTGTGATAGATGAGGCTTTTTTAGAGTTTGTGGAAGGGGCCAGCAGCCTTGCCGGAACAGCTGAAAATATCATTACCCTCCATTCCCTGACAAAATTTTATGCCATCCCCGGTCTGCGTCTGGGATTTGGTATCTTCCCCAAAAATATCGGTTGCGCCCTGCAAGAGATCCTTCCGCCCTGGACGGTAAATAGTCTTGCCCAGAAGGTTGGAGAACGAGGCCTTGAAGACCTTTCATACCAAAAAAAATCCAGGGAGTTTTGCCAGGAGAGACGAGAAGAGCTCCAGGAACAACTTGGACAGCTTCCAGAGCTCAAGGTCTTTCCGGGTAGTGCCAACTATCTTTTGATCAAACTTGCTTCATCTTACA
>CAYWMZ010000232.1:0-4661 GCA_964459485.1 uncultured Desulfocapsa sp.
GTTCAAAGTATTTGAAAAAGATGGAATAAAGTCCTAAGCATGTGTTATATTAAACGGAGTTTTAGACTGCTTCAATTTACATTGTTACTTTTTTCAGGTTTCTATCTGGTGCTCAAAAACCTCTATAATATCAAGGCTTTTTCGTCAAGGACGATAGCCAGGGATGTCCTGGTATGGCTGGTTGCCCTGGTTGTGGTCGTGATCGCAGCGGCAGAGCTTGGGTATTACCTCTACTCGCAAAAGGTGACGCAACATGAGATTCAGTTGCGTGCCGACACCCTTGTCGCTGAAATATCCTCCCTACTCACCGTACCTCTATACAACAGAGATACGGAAAGCGTAAGACATATCTCCCTGATATACTCTCAAATGCCCGATCTTGACGGAATTCGTATTCAGGATAAGCAGGGACAAGTACTGACTGATTCTATTATGGATCACTCCTCAGTATTTATAAAAGAGAGTGGTATTCACAGAGGAAAGCTATTTCTTGGCAATGTCACCCTGGCACTGTCTAACGAGTATTTCGATCAAAATAGTAAGCCGACCTTAGTGCTGATTCTCTGGCTCGGTATGGTTCTCGTTGTGGTGATGGGAGTGGGGGGGCATATCGTGATGCGTTATATTCTGATACGGCCCCTGGAAGAATTCAACATGGGGCTGTCTGAAATAGCCCAGGGTAATTATAAGACCCGTCTCCAGCGAGTAAAACATAGCGATCTTAACTCTTCTGTGGAGGCGGTAAATTCCATGGCTGAACAGATTGAGAAGTTTGTAGGGGAGCTAAAAGAAACTAAAGACTTTTTGCAGGATGTATTCAACTCAATGCCCTCCATCATGATAGGGGTAGATCGATTCTGTAATATTACTAATCTCAACAGGGAGGCGGTGAACAGTTCCGGCCATGGATATAAAGAGTGCATTGGGAAATCGGTTACAGACATCTTTCCGAGTTTTGAGAATACCCTCCGCACTAATATTCAAGATTCCATTGTAAAACGAAGGATTATAACAGTGGAACAGAAAAACTGTCAGATCCTTGGAGAGAAGCGGTGTGTAGAAATAACGGTGTACCCACTTCACGGAGAAAGTTTTGATGGTGCAGTTATTCGTGTCGATGATGCACCCTCACGGGGCAAGCTCCAGGAAATTATGATTCAGACAGAAAAGATGATCTCGGTTGGCGGGCTTGGTGCGGGAATGGCCCACGAAATAAACAATCCCCTGGGCGGTATTCTCCAGGCCACTCAGAATATAGAGAGACGATTGTCGGCAGATCTTCCTCAAAACATCGAAGTGGCCCGAGACTGTGGTTTGGAATTTGCTGCCCTTGAGTGTTACCTCGCTGACCGCGATATCTTCAGTATGCTTAAAGGGATCAGAGATGCGGGGCAGCGTGCTGCCAAAATTGTTCAGAATATGCTGCAATTTTCCAGAAGGAGCGATTCTGAAAAGGAAGTCTGTGTATTGGGGCAGCTTTTAGACCGGGTACTTGAGCTTGCCGATAACGACTTCGATATCCGTCATAAGTATGATTTTAGACACTGTAAGGTAATCCGAAACTATGGACATGATATTAAGGTTATTTGCAGCCGGACGGAGATCGAACAGGTCTTTTTAAATCTATGTAAAAATGCGGCCCAGGCCTATGGCCCAATTAGCAGTAATGCCGGGGCGGCACCGGAAATCATCATCAATGGCTTCCAGGAGGGAGATTATGTTGTGGTGGAGGTTTCGGATAATGGGAGGGGGATGAGCGAAGAGGTCAAAAAACGCATCTTTGAACCCTTTTTTACCACAAAGGTTGTGGGCGAAGGAACTGGATTGGGGCTCGCTGTATCCTTCTTCATTATTGTAGATCAACATAACGGCCAGTTGAGTGTTGATTCAAGACCCGGCCAGGGTGCGACGTTTACGGTGAAACTCCCCATGGGCAGAGGAAAGAAAGCATAAATCTCGCACCTTGGCCAGTTGGTATTCTGCTAACAGCCAACCATAAGTTTTTTCTCAAACTTCATAGCCTTTAGCATTCCGCCCTGTTCAGAGTACCACACCTTGACTTTCTGTTTCCTCTCGATCTGGTCAGGAGAGTCATAGCCCACCAGGGTAGTGTTCCAGTCAAGCCACACCTTGACTTTATCTCCATTCTTAAGCTTCACCACAACGGAGAGCTTTTCAGGATTAAAGAGTTTCACCTGACCTTCAATCATTAGAAGTTCGGTGCTGGAGGTGATACCATTCCCCTGGCTTTCGACTGCTGACACAGTACTGGGCAGGAGCATAAACAGCAGAGCAAAGATTGCACAGGTTAGAACACTTCTTTTCAGGACAAGTTGTTTCATAATTCCCTCCACTGGGGTTTTGATCCGGATCTCTGGGAACCGGAGAGTGGTTCAATTGCTAAATATGGGACTGGTTCTCTTTTGACTATATGTCCCAATACCACATTGTGTCAATTCTCTTTCCTGGATTTGTGAGAATTAGTTTCCCTTCGGATATCGTGCATCTCCCGGAGGAGGCGCTGTATCTTTTCTTTGCAACGTCTTGATTTACATGATCCACCACCTATCCCGGTCATCATTGAGATGGCCTCAAAACTTTGTGCTCCATTTTCTATTGCCAGGATAATGGCGTGGAGTTTTATGCCTTTGCATATACAACCGGGGCGTAATCGTGCCAGGAGTTCTTCTTCAGTCATGGGATGAATGGGTGCTATGGATGGTGTTATATATGGTGTTTGCCATGGTTAGTCCAATGCCAGGAATCCCTGCCAGTTCTTCCACACTTGCGTCTCCTATGCGTTTCACACTGCCCAGATGTTTGAGCATCTTCTCTTTGCGATCAGGCCCAACTCCGGGGATAGTATCAAGGATTGAGGCCATGGAGGCCTTGGCTCGGAGTCTTCGATGAAACTGAACCCCGAAACGATGGGACTCGTCACGAATCCGCATAAGATAGAGAAGGACAGGGTTATGTTTTTTAAGAATTATGGGATTTTTCCTCCCAGGTTTGTAGAGCTTTTCCCCTTCGCTCTCTTTCTCTTTAGCGATTCCAAGCCAGTCCAAATCGTCTCGTATTCCCATCTCCTCTGCAACCCGCAGGGCAATGCCTAACTGGCCACGGCCTCCATCCACTATAAAGAGATCAGGGAGATTATTCTCTTTAAGGCCACGCACAAAACGTCTCTGTAAGACCTCTTCCATCATGGCATAGTCGTCGGGGCCAGCAACGGTTTTGATCTTGTAATGACTGAAATCAGGTTTAGATGGCTCCCCGTCTTTAAAACATACCAGTGAGCCTACGGCCTGTTTTCCACTTGTGTTTGAGATATCCAGGCATTCAATATGCCCAGGACTGTGCTGGAGGTGGAGGAGGTCTTCCATTGCTAAGGAGAGAGAGAGCCAGGAGCGTTCCTTTTTCTCTTTTTCATCAAAGATATGCAATGCATTGGCATTGGCCATGTCAATCAGGCGAACCCGATCACCTCGTTGGGGAATACTTAAAATCACCTGTGAAGTAAGGAGTTCGCTAAGGAATTCTTGCAAAATATCCGTATCCTCAATGCGAAAAGGTAACAGAATCTCCTTGGCGGGGAGGGTGGCATCGTCGTAAAACTGTTTCAGGACCTGAGACAGAACGCAGGGATCTTCTTCCATGGGTTTGTTGAGGAAAAAATTGCGATTACCGCTGATAAGTCCTTCCCTGACAAAGAGAATTGCAATGCCGATGGATGTTCCCTGACGAGAGTAGCCGAAGATGTCCTGATCTTTGAAACTCCCTGAAGCCACCACCTGTTTTTCCAGGGTTCTTGACAGTGCAGCAATTTGATCTCTTCGCTGAGCGGCACGTTCAAAGAGCAGGGCGGTGGCAGCAGCTTGCATCTCCTGCTTAAGTTCTTTAACAAGGCTCCTGTTTTTTCCTTCAAGCACCATCAGTACTTTCTTGACCAGTTGCAGATACTGGCTGTGGTTAGCCGTTCCCACACAGGGGCCGAGGCATTTGCCCATCTGCATATTGAGACAGGGGCGTTTGCGGGGGCGAACCGTGCTGCCTTTGCATTTGCGAAGGGGGAAGAGGTCGGCAAGGAGCCGCAGGGTGGACCACATCGAAGCGCTAGACGAATAGGGGCCAAAATATCTGGCACCATCTTTTGTACGCCTTCGACACATGTGAACCCGGGGCCAGGTATCCTGGATGGTCACCTTGATAAAGGGGTAGTTTTTATCATCCCTCAGGAGAATGTTGTATTTCGGTTTGTGTTTTTTTATCAGTGAGGCCTCAAGGATCAAGGCCTCTTTTTCGGTGGCAGTAAGCAGGGTATCTACTCGCTCCACCTGAGAGAGCATGACCGTGGTTTTGTTATGATCTGAGCCTGAAAAGCGGGTATAAGAGTTGAGGCGACTCCTGAGGTTTTTTGCCTTCCCCACATAGAGTACTTGTGACCGTTTGTTGAGCATTTGATAAACACCCGGGGTCGTGGGGACAGTTTTTAGAAATTCTGTTGGGAACATTGTCTGTTTGGTCTGCTAAAGAGTGCTTGCTTTGGGGACTGTTCGCCTCTGGCGAATGTACCACCTATGGTGACAAAAGAGTATCTGATTACCCCTAAAAGGTGTTGCAAAGAATCCACAATCGCTGAGTAAAAACAATGACATAAAGCA
>CAYWMZ010000233.1:0-4652 GCA_964459485.1 uncultured Desulfocapsa sp.
CGCAATGCCTCACTTCCGGAGGTTTCATCAAGCGTTTCCGGGCTGCCGAGCAGGGGATCCGTCTGCAGGGTGACAATCCACTGGTGGCTGTTTATCGACGCAGGATCTGACTCCCGGGCTTGGACAATGGTGTCCGGAGGCAGAAAGAATTCCACCGCAACAGGGGTCTTTGTCTTGCCAAGGCCGTATATCCCTCTGCTGACCAGGGACCTGAGCTGGGAGAACACGGCATTGCGCTCCGGTTCCGGCACTCCGCCCAGGTCGAGCTCTGCATACCAGCAATGGTTGTCCGGCAAGACCTGTTCATAGGAAAAAAGTTCGTTCTCAGCCGAGCGTAAATGCTCCGGTTCTATGCCGGTACGGATGCGCAACTCCCTTGGTACAGGTGTCCAGCCAAAGGCAGCGGCAACAGCCGAGCCGTCCTTCCAGTCGATGGAGAAGGCCGGCACTTTTCCTTTAATAAGGCATGGTTTTTCACATAATGCCACATCGTAGAAACTGCTATCGCCGGTGACGGTCACAAGGGATTTCGGCAGGGTAACCGGCCGCTGGTTGCACGTCTCTGAGGGAAAGGCATGGCTGATACGCAGGGAGTTGAAATGCTTTTGCAGTTCCCGGCGGAGTTCATCCCCAATGTCCTCGGCTGTACCGGTCTGGGAGCCGGCGAGCTGGTTCCAGGTCGTCATAATGGAGCCGAGCAGAGCTGAGCCGGGAATGATCTCCGTTGACTCGAACAGGTTGTCTGCTACCGGTGTTCCGGAAAGACAGAAGGGGTGTTCCGGCTTGATCTTCAAGCCAATTTTTTCAGGAATATTTGTTGACGGTTCTGGCGAAAAAAGGGCACCATTGGATGGAGCAGGAGGAAATTCGACAGATTGAATCCGGCCGTAGCCAATGGTGCGCATTGCTCCCAGCTGTGTCAGCCACCTCAAACCAATCTTTATGTAACGTTCGATGGTTTCACTTTCCAATTGGGAGGTAAAACAGGTTATGGTGCCTTTGAAAACATATGTTTTACCCTGTAAAAACGGGCTTTCAATGGCTAATAGCTGTTGTCTGCCGGCAGCGCCCCGTTGCACATCAATGCTGACGCGGTAATGGATATAATCCCCGGCAGGGCTTTCCGTGAGAGTCAGGTCGGAAACAAAAAGCTTTTTACGCAGCGGACTGTTATTTTCACTCCTTTTTCCCAGCCATTGCACAGCATCAGGAGCAAATTCTTTCATGCCCTGAGTGGCATCGGCTATTTCCTGCCATGCCTGATCAAGTTTTCCCGTTAACAATGTGCCCGGGATATATGGCCGGCCATCGTTTTTTCTCGCAACAATACAATCCAGTCCAAAATCACCGGGTTCGGAAGAATGGGTTAACAGTGGGCCATTAAGGGTTATTTCAACGGACAAATCGTTTCTTCTCATGTCAGTCCTCCTGTATAATCCCAGAGGTCAACCAGATGCAGCCACATGACATCCGAGCCGCCAAGCGATTGTTTAAGATCCGCAAGAATTGCATTATGCTCTCCACAGAGTTTGCCCAACAGTTCTTTTACTTCGGTAGTGTCATCCTTTTTCAGGGCATTGATGATCTGGTATAATTTACGGCGTGGAAATTCAGGAGAACGAAATTTTTTAAGCATGTTAATCCCGGTTATGATCTCTTGAAATTGTTCAGGGGTGATGAGCAGGTCGTCCCGATCCCCCAAGCGGCTGGTGCGTTTATCCCGCCACTGTTCCAGGTTTGTTCCTGCATGGTCAAACGATTCAAGAAGCTGATAGGCAAGCAGATCCTCGTTGTTTTTTTTGCTTGCTTGGTTCTTCGCCAGTTCTGCCAGCTCTTTTGCCAGGTTCACGACCCGATGAATGGGTGTTTTATGGTGACAGAAAACCAGGCCGGCGGCATGGTGCAATTGGTGTTGAATGGTTTCTGTCTGCACTAGGTGTTTTTTTGTTTTTTTTTGTCTTCTTTTCTTTTTCTTTTGCAGATGGATAGTCTTTTCTTCGGTGTAAACTATTTTCTGCTGTGCTTCCCTGTAAAATGTATCCAGAACCGTAAATCCGAGCCGTGCCGGCACGATCCAGATAATTTCATCCCCGCCCCACAGGAGGGTTTCCAGACGGATCTTGTCGTTTTCTGTTTTCCATAATCCGTTCTCATTTTCCACTGTGAGCCGGATCAGCGAGTCTAAAATTGAATTTTGTCCTTCCCGGACTACCGAATCAAATTGTGCCTGGGAGGCTTCATCTTTGCAGTGGTTGTTCTGAAATTTGCCGAACTTGTTGCCGTCAATATAGAGCACAGCCATCTTTGGATCCAAGCCGTATTGGTCCGGGTATCTACAGAGTTCTCCAAAATCAGCGGTGAATTCCAGAGGGCCACTAATGGATGAGATTCTGGAGAGGTAAAACTCATCTCGTTTCTGACCCAGTCCATACTGTCGACGTATATGTACGGATGAAGAAACAGGTTTACCGGCCAAGGTATGGTTTGTACCGGCAGGTCTGGTTTTACACACGGCACAAACCTTTTCATCTTCACGAGGAACAGCCAGCGAGGGGGCCTGCATCTGTTGCCAGCGGTTTTCGGTGGCAAGTTGATTTCTCCGCTGGACAAAGGAAGCTCCGTCAACCGGCAAGATATCCACTACAAAGGTGGCATATCTCAGTTGTTCGTCCTCGTTGAGAAATTTGGCAATCTCTTTTTTGACAAGAACCGGATCGATACTCTTATTGAGCGTAAAACGGAAAAGACCCCAGGACGCGCCCTGGGTAATAGCCTTGACATTCTGAGCATTTTCTGTGAGTTTTTCCTTAACCTTGCCGATAGCATTAAGCAGGAGCAGGCCGCCGCCTCGAACAGTGGAGAGATTATTGGTATCATAAACAAAATTTTCAAGGTTTATGCCTTCTACACGTAAATAGTATTCCATTTTTCTCCTCATGACTCTATCGACTTCTGATATTTTCCATAAACTCCCACAGCCATTGGGGTTGCCTTTTTCGGTATGACCAGAAAAAGACACCTATCAACAAAATATCGAACAGGAGCCCGCCCCATAGAACTCCATATGTTCTTATGAGCAGCCATATTGCCGAAAGCAATCCATGAGGTAATGCAATAATGGCGATAAACAGTCCTATCCAGGTGATGTAATTTGCTTTTTTTCCTAACTGGAATGTTGCCTCCATTTCAAGAAAGTCATGGGTGCTGGTAATCTCATCACGCACATCCCGAAACAGCTCATCGATATCCATGCTTTTTCTTGCGATATCATACATCTCTATTCCCTGCTGCTGATTGGAAATTAGGGGGAACTGATAGAGGTTGGTGAACTTGGCGAAGGAACGACGCAATCGTTTAAAGCTTTTTCGTAATTCTGCGGTATTATTCTCCTGATTGATATTTGTCAGTTCACGGCTGAAGGTAAACAGGCTGATTCGCAGGTAGAAAAGCAGAAGGATCTGATCAAAGTACATCTGCCCGAAATGATACCAGAGAGGTGGAGATTGCCAAGATGGGGCTATCATCGCACCGCTGTGGTAGCAGTAGCCGTAATATGTTCCCTGTTCGGCCCAGCGCTGATAGGTTCTTTCCTGGAGCCATTGTCGTTCAAATCCGGTCACTGAACAGTGTGTTCTTGCGGGAGTTTTTTCAGGTGCGTCAACATTGAGCAGCCGGAGCCAGTGGCCGAATGACCACGGCTCAGCAACGTTGCCGCCATAGCGTTTCGCCAGGGATAAGGCACCTGCATCCAGGAGGGCACAGGTCCAGACAAAGGTACGGTTGTCTGCATAGGTCAAACATTTCCTGTTCTCACAGGAAAGATGCCCGGAGTGGTCGTTGTTTACCTCGTCAGCCAGAACCTGAGCGGAGTGTAACCTGTAGCGGGTTCCATGGTGGAGCAGGGGGATTCCAAGCAGGGAGAGCCATCGTTTTTTATAGAGACAAAAATACGATGTTGTATCGCAATCCTTTATTTTTTTTCCATTTTGAAAGTCAGCGGGAAAATCAGCCAGTGAACGGGCAAAATTCTCAGCATGCTGTTCATACGGATTATCAACAAAGCGAAACAGGTCATTGAACTCCAGCATGTCATCGAGTGATGGGCACTGCCCGGCTGTTTCAGAAAACTGAGCTTCAAGTATCAATAATCCATGCTGGAGAAGGGCATGGGTATGAGCCGGGTGGTGCGGTTCTTCAAATAACAGTATCCATGGTTGCGCAAGAGTAACTTGTATGGCGGCAGCGCTGTTTGCAGGGGTAAAAAGAAAAGGTCCACAGCGACCGGGATTCCTTTTCCAGGCAGTTTCAGGCACCCTTGCCCAAGTTGCCCGTTCATACAAGACATTGGCAGTTTCGCTTGTAAAATACAGTTTCCTTTCCCGGTCGAATTCTCTGGTTGAAAAGCTCTTAAAATACAGTTCTTCGGCGCTACCTATCTGTATATGGTCTTCTATCGGTTGCAATGAATAGGAGAACGGCAACAGAAACCGCGTATAGCTTGCTGGATTTTTGAGGCCGGATTCCTTCTCATTTCGCCACGGATCGCCGGAGATCAGTTCAACCATTGTACTCTTCCTCCATCACATATTTTCCCAAACCAAAACTGGTTTTCCCGCCGACATGGATCCACTCACCTACGGCAAGGCAGGGCA
>CAYWMZ010000234.1:0-4644 GCA_964459485.1 uncultured Desulfocapsa sp.
CTCTATAGCTGACGGTGTTGTTGGCTGGCTCTGAGTAGTTGACAGGTGCTGACCAAAACCGGATTCTACGGGTTTAGTGGTGGAGAGAGTTTGTTCTGGATTTTGAGCTGCTGCCTGCATCTCATTTTTGGCCTGTTGTTCTGATCCTTTTGAATCTTGATTCTGTTGTTGAGATTCTTTACCCTCTCGAGACTTTGAATCGCCTATTTTAGCATTGATATACTGTTCAGAAAGGTCTTGGTGGGCACCCTCAAGTTTTACTCCCTTCTGGGGGGCAATCGCATTATCATCAGCAACAGTAACATTTAAACCGGCCTTTATAGCATCGCCGCTATTAACTGTAGTAACGCTGATGAGACTATTTTCTTCCAAGCCAGTTTTGTTTGCAGATGTTAAGGAATTTGGTTGATAGCCTGGGCCTTGAGACTCATCATTAAGCAAATGGGGTGTCATCAGGCCTTGGAGAGTCTCTGATGCAGTCTTTTGGGTGGGCTGAGTCTCTTCTGAGGCACTAATGGTGATGCTGCCGATATTTTTCCCTTGGTCTATGATTTGCTGTATTTGTTGTAGAAGGACACTTTCGGCCTTAGTTGGGGCTGCAAATTGTTGAGCTCCATTTTCAGATGATGGCGGAATCAGAGGTGGTGAAGATTGAGCGGGGATAGATGATTCAGTATCTTCCTGTCCCAAACTGGGAATAGATAGCTTTGTTTCGGGTGTTGCTGGTTGCTGAACGGTGAAAGTTTCACTGAGTTTTGAGGATTGTATTTCCGCATAAAGTGCATACAAATCATTGGAATCATTGTTCAGATTCGAATCATCCGACAGAGCAACAGCTCGAGGCGTATCTTGAATTTGGCTGTCATCAGAGGGAGTGGTAGCAGAACTGGAACTGCCTTTTGGGGAATCGCCCTGGGTTTGTTTCTGTGAAGAGCTTTGTGTTTCAACGGACTGTATAGCATCTTCCATAACAGGAGAAAATTCTCCACTGTTTTCACCTGATGGGGCTGGGCCACTTTGAGCCGGCGAGGCCTTTTGTGTTGCAGTTCCAGGGTTAAGAAGGAATGCTTCCATAGTTTTTTACTCCACCTTAATGGTCGTAAATGTTGTGCTGAGTCTTGAGGCCTTACTCTTATCGAGACGGTCAAGTATTTTTGCTGCCGACTTTACCTTCATATTGGCCAGGAGATCTGCAGCCAACTGCTCGTCAAGATTGGCCATGGCGAGTGCTGCCCGATCAGGATTCATTTTGGCGTATATAAGGCTTAATGCTTTGGTTTTTCTTACTTCTTCCGCGTCTTTTTTTGCCAGTAATTCAGTGATCTTGTATTGTATCTTTTGCAGCTCCTTGAGTTTTCTGTCCAGGAGCATAAGTTTCTTATCGGCCTCTTCCTGGAGAGTCTTTAGTTCCTTTTCTTTAAGGATTAGTGCTTTGCGTTCATCTACAAGGCTAGCACGTTCATTCTGAAGCACGGTGTAGAGACGTCTCTCTTCAACAGAATCGAAATTCTGTTCTGTGGTATCTGGGGCTGTAACCTTCTCCTGGCCAGTTTCCTGAGATAAGCATGGGCTTGAATGTGGGATAGTAAATGTGAGAAACAGTAAAATTGTCAGTGATTTTTTATTGAGCTTCATGGTGTACCTTTTGAGAAAGGAATGTTGTTTTATAGCAAATAATTTTAAACGTAATTAATGATCATGTCGATCATATCGAAGGATGGCAATCTCGTCGAGCATGGCTGCTTCCTTTTTGTCAAGATAAGTATGCCATGCGTGATTCTGTTGTTCTTTAAGGGTACTGAGTGCTTTATAATCCCTGGACTTTTCAAGGAGTTTTTGACGTCTGCTGTTGACGTTCTTCTGCTTTTCAGCCACATTTTTCTGCTGCTGTAATAACAGGTCACGCTCGAATTGAATGCGATCTTCAAAACGTGCTAAATCATTTGCCACTATTCCCACCTTCTGTTGATACTGAAGGGTTTCAACCAGGAACTTAAGACTCTGTTTTACAGTTGTCACGGCCTGAATTGCCTGGGTAAGTGCGATCTGTGCTTCGACAAATCTCTCTTGAGCTAGGTTTTCCTGACGTTTTCTATATTTTAAAATTGTTTCTAACTTGAAGGGCTTTGGAGCCATAAATACCTGCTGTACTCATGTAAGTGGAGAGCAATACGGGGACATTAATCACTGGCCCTGCGATCTAATCGCTCGTTTTCGGAATCTTTTCGATCACTGAGAAGGAGTCCCAGAGATTCAATTGTTTGTTTGAGGGGAGTTGCCTCTTCATAACTCTGTCGAAGGAAGGAGTTAATAGCGTCAATTTTTGAAATAGCAAAATCGATTTTAGGATTTGACCCGTTGGCATAGGCACCTATATTGATAAGATCCTCTGCATCGTTATACGTTGCGATGACGTTGCGGGCTCGACCGGCGAGTTCAATATGTCTGGAGTTGGTGATCTCACGCATAATTCTACTGGCAGAATTCATGACATCGATTGCAGGATAGTGGTTTCGTGCTGCAAGGGCACGGGACAGGACTATGTGTCCATCAAGGATAGAACGAACTGAATCGGCGACAGGTTCTGTCATGTCGTCTCCGTCTACAAGGACAGTATATAGGCCGGTGATTGAGCCTTTGCCGGTGAACCTTCCAGCACGTTCCAGGAGTTTTGGCAGTGTGGCAAAGACCGAAGGAGTATAGCCTTTGGTGGTGGGTGGTTCACCAATGGCCAGGCCAATTTCTCGCATGGCCATAGCAAATCGGGTTACTGAATCCATCATCAGCAGGACATTTTTTCCCTGATTGCAAAAATATTCGGCAATAGAGGTGGCCACAAATGCCCCTCGCATTCTGAGTAAAGGGGATTGATCCGAGGTAACCACGACAATAACGGAACGGGCCAAACCCTCTGTTCCAAGATCACGTTCTATAAATTCACGGACCTCCCGTCCCCGCTCCCCAATAAGTGCTATGACGTTAATATCGGCCCTTGCATACCTGGCCATCATCCCCAGTAAAACGCTTTTTCCAACACCAGATCCTGCCATAATTCCCATACGCTGTCCCATACCGCAGGTGATAAGACCATTAATGGCACGAATGCCAAGATCCAGTGGCTCACTGATGTTTTTCCTCTCCATAGGCCCTGGGGGCAGAGAGTAGATAGCTTTTTCCTCTTCAAGAAGAGGAGCCGGCAGTCCATCAATGGGCTGCTCCATGGCATCGATTACCCGTCCCAGAAGATTAGTACCAACCTTGATCGTAGCACTGGACTGGATGACCTGTATCTTACTTCCAGGGCCAAGGCCACGCAGTTCCCCTAGGGGCATAAGAAGGGCCCTTGAATCTTTAAAGCCTACAATTTCAGCAAGGATTGGTTCGGTACTATCTAAAGGCGTGAGTTCACAGAGAGATCCAACAGATGCATGGGGGCAATGTCCCTCTATGATAAGACCAACTATACGAGTGACCTTCCCCCATATGCGAATGGGCTTAATATCGTCCAGTGATCCTGAAAAAAGTGTCATATAATGCCCTGTTTGTAAAAAGCTGGTTCAGGCTGGCTATTCCGAGCCTGAAGATCCGATAAGGCTTTCATCTTTGATTATGGCATCGCGGATAACCTTTATTTGGCTGGTGAGACTCGCATCAACTGTGCAGCAACTTGATTCAAGGAGGCAACCGCCAGGGTCAACACCAGGGTCCGCTTTTAAAACGATATTGTCAAGGCTGCTGATTGATTCAATTATTTCAATTTTTCTGGCCTCAACAGCCTTCAGGTCCGCTGGGTTGAGACGAATTTGGAAGGCATCGGATTGTACAGCAAGCTGGATGGCATCCTTTATGGTCTCGATGATGGTATCGTGTTGGATTGTAACGGAATGACGAATGATCTTTTCTGAAATTCCGAGTACTAATTCCTTCATCTCTTCGGTGCTGTTACGAAGGATAGTCTCTCTCAGATGATTGAGTTCCTGACAGATATTAATGAGGGTCTGGCTGCTGTTTTCAAAATCTTCCTCTGCCTGTTTTCTACCTTCTGCTATTCCATCCAGATAGGCATCACTTCGGATGGCTTCAACATCAACTGCTGGTTCAGCTGGTTGTGGTGGGCTTGGGGGAGAATGAACTTGAGGGAGACCTTCTTTAAGGGGAGGAGACTCTGTTTCCAAACCTTCCTTGTTATCAGATTGGAATTCATCATCCGGATCTGGTAGATCTTCTTGAGAAGGAGGCGAAATGGGGGGGGCGGAAGATGGGTCCTCTTCTAACTCCTCCTTAACAATAGATTCCCATACCGGGCCCTTGCTGGCAGAAGTAATATTATCGAGTAAAGCTCTTGCTTGAAATCCTGCATTGGTTTTATAAAACTTAGACAAGCTCATCGCCGCCTCCAGCGCCAAGTACCAGCTTCCCTTCTTCTTCAAGCTTCATGGCAATTTTGACAATGGACTGTTGCATGGCCTCGACCTCTGAGAGTCGTACTGGCCCCATGGCATCGAGGTCATCTCGTATCATATCGGCAGCGCGTGCCGACATATTGGCAAAAATTTTCTCCTGCATCTCATCGGAGGCAGTTTTTAATCACAACTTACCCTTAATACTAAAATACTAAGTTAAAGTTGCGACTCATCTCTAAAG
>CAYWMZ010000235.1:0-4622 GCA_964459485.1 uncultured Desulfocapsa sp.
CACATACATCAAGCCCTTGATATTGGTATCCACCATGATTTCCCAATCATCAATATCGGCTTCCTGGGCTGGATTCAGACCAAGGGCCAGACCGGCATTGTTCAGCAGTAGGTCGATATCAACATGGGACGAGGGAAAGCCCTGCACCATTGCCTCAACCTCTTTCCGGTGGCGTACATCACAGACCACGGTATGCACCGCAACCTCAGTCAGTTGGGATTGCAACGCCTCCAGGCGTTCCCTGCGGCGGCCAGTGAGGATCAGGTTCCATCCTTTGGACGCAAACAACTGAGCACAGGCCTTGCCAAATCCCGATGTTGCTCCGGTAATACATGCGGTTTTAGTCATTTTATTCCGCCTCACTATTAAATATCTGTGCCACCCGTTTCATATCGTCTTTTTGGAGATAGAAGTGGGGTGCTATGCGAATATATTCTGAACGCTGACTTGCAACAACACCCCATTTAGTTACCCTGTGCAACAGGGTCTCAGGATCGTGTCGAGGAAGGATTGCCAGAATGCCTGAACGGTTGGGCCGCTCAAAGAGCAGGGGTGTAAACAACTCTGGATCCAGATGTTTTAGAAACTCATCCTGTAAGGCCAGAACTTCAGAAAAGATATCATCCATGGAGTAACGCAAAAAAACCGAGTCCAACAGTCCATTCAGGGCAGCCAGATGCTCCCAGCACTGGGTGGAATATTCAAATTTTCGTCCATCTCTGTAGGGTGCCCAGTTATGATCCAGATACTCCAGCCCCTGCACCATTGTGGATGATCCCGCCATGGTCACCGCAATCTTGTCTCGAAAGGCCTCACTGGTGTAGAGCATCCCGGCTCCAAACGGCCCCATTAACCATTTCCAGGCAGATACGGCTACAGCCGCCACATTGTACTCTTCGGGATAGAGTGGCAGGCAGCCCACACTCTGAGCCCCGTCGAGAATAAGATCGATGTCACGGTCTCTGCAAAAATCCCCAAGTTCCCGAAGGTCTGCTGCGTAACCGCTGCTAAACTGCACATGACTGAGGGCCACAATTCGTGTCTTGGAAGTCACCTTCTCTGCCAGCTCCTTCATGGACCAGCCCTGTGGCGAATCAACCTTGGGCAAGGACCCGACAGGCGTACAATCACCCAGGAGAATCAGTTTCACCCCCCGCTGCTCCTGGAGACGCCAGGCATAGTGGTTACTTGGAAACTCATGGATATAACTGATGATCTCATCACCCGGCTCAAAGGGATAGCCGTTGGCGATGAGACACATTCCTTCCGCCGTATTGTGAATACTGGAAATATTTTTGCTATGGGTTTGCAGGAGCTCAGCACATTTTTTATGAAATTGAGGCAGCAGACCAAAATAGGGAGGCAGTTTACTGATACCGCCCTCGGCCATGGCCTCTAAAAAGTCCTGTGCCGCAACTTTGGCCCTCTGTTCCATGGGAGAGATGGCACAATGGGCCAGAAAAATTGCCCGCTCAGTGGCCGGAAAGGCCTCTCTGCTCTTATCAAACATTCTGCTTCTTCCCTCTCAGCGGATCACCAAGATTCATTTGTAAAGTCATGATGCTGCATTACCAGATCAGCACAGCTATTATCAATATGGGCAAAGTCGAAGACCAGCTCCTGTCGCCTCCTGCCCGTTTCATCCACCAGATAGCGGTAGATATCAATAAAGGGGATCTTTAGTCTGTGACAATGGCTGGCACAGGCAGCGTTGAGCTGTAGCGTATACCTGCTGCGCTGCTCATAGCTTGCCGTAAAGGGATAGTGCAGGCCCTGCTGCCACTTTTCAGCAGCCGCCCCCATGAAATCCCCGGTGGGCACCACATTAAAAATATGGATATGATATCCTTCCTGGCGCAGTCTGTAAATATAGTCGGTATAGCGGACGGCAGTGTTCTCGATCAGTTCATCCACCGATAGCCCCAACTGTAGATGCTTGTAGTGAATATGGAGCCTTACATCCACCTCCCCAAAACAGAAGATCAGCTCCTTGTGCCGCAGAAGTCGCAAAATTTTAAAGAGCGGTTTCTGGTGCTGCTCCAGATTAAAGGCCGTCTTGCCGTCCAGCTTATTATAACCCATCAGGACTCGGGAATCTGCAATCTGATTGTGCCCCTCAAAACAGCGCCGGGAGTGGCTGTCTCCCACTGCAAATATCTTTCTATGCATATTCGATCCAGCGAATTACTCCTGAGTCCCTTCTGCCACACTGGTGCCTTCAAAATAGGGGATCAGTGACTGGCCGGTGGCACTTTTTAGGGCTTCACGGTTGGTGTAGAGGCTGATAAGGGACAGTGCCAGGCGAGATTGGGTGCGTACCAGATCCCGCTGCACCTCATTAAAACGGGCCAATGACTCCTGCCCGGCCCTATAGCCATCTTCCACCAGATCCCTGCTCTGTTCCACAAGTTTTACTGAGGCCTGCTGTAAGAGAAGTTGATCTTGTGCCTGTTGGAGACGAGTTACAGCCTGGTACACCTCACTCCGAACCCTGTTTTTCCGTTCCTCAAGACTCCGTACAGCCTCACGCCTGGAGGCCTTGGCCTCGGCTATCCTGGCCATATCCCCTCCACCGTTAAAGAGGTTGTAGGAGAGATTCAACAGAACAGTTTGTCCGAAATCATCACCCTCAAAGGAGGTGTTGTCGTAGCGATTGCCATCCATAGAACCCAGTAAGGAAAGTCGGGGGTAGAGACGTGCCCGGTTGGCACCAATACTGGATTTTGCCCGTTCCACACTCAGTTCCTGCCGTAACAGATCCGGACGATGGTTCATTGCAGTCTTTAAGAGTGCATCCGTGGATAGTGAGTCAAACGCAGCCACCTCTGCTGTATCCATGGGCGCCAGGCGCAGACCTTCCGGTATCTTGCCATCGGGGCGGCCAAGCAGAACCGCAAGCCCGTACAGAGCCAGGTCATAATCACGCTCCGCCAACAAGATTTCCGTTGAGGCATTATTCATCTGCACCTGAAAGTTCAGCACAGTAGAGAGTGACCCCGCCCCGGCATCCATACTGATTTTGGCTTCGCCCGCCTGTTTTTGATTAAAGGAGAAATCCGCTTCGGCAATGGCCTTATTGGAGAGGGACAGCTGCGCCCGGTAATAACTCCCGGCTACGGATTGCAGGAGCAGACGCATTCCATCTCTTCGGGCCTGTTCGCTCTCCTGCTGTCCATATTCAGCAATTAGGGTGGAGAACTTTCTTGCAAAACCATCAAAGAGGAGCCAGGAGGCCTTGAGGGAGATCCGGTATCGTTCGCTGTTACGATCCACATCGCCTCCAGCCGTTAGGGCCGATTGCAACTGGGCATCATTTTCAGAGAGGCGTGCAGCCGTTGCACCGCCGCTAGCATCAATGCTCGGGTAATACGAAGCTCTTGCCTGGGTAATACGCTGCTTGGCCTGTTCCACCCGTTCGGCTGCTGCCGCCAGGGAGGGGTTGTCCTGCATTGCTATGTCCTGCGCTGTAACCAGATCGAGCTCCCTTAAGCCAGCCAGAGATTTCCCCTGAACCTGGCCTCCAATAGCCAGAAGCAGCAGGGTGAAAAAGGAGATTACTTTTAGGTTCACGTTACTATCCTCAATTTTCTATTTGTTTCACCCGTGGCTCCACGGACTCACGGCTTGGCCACTTGCCAGTTACGCCTTTAGCTATAACCCTTCTGATATCGTTTACAATAACAAGCAGACTCGGTATCAGAATCAGGGTTAATCCGGTGGCAAAGGCGACACCACCTGCCACAGACAACGCCATGGGAATAAGAAATTTGGCTTGCATATCCGTTTCCATGATAAGCGGAGCCAGGCCCCCAACAGTACTTATAGAGGTGAGGAAGATTGCCCGGAACCTCCGTGCCCCGCCCTGAATAATGGCATCAAACAGGGACATTCCACTGGTGAGGTTCTGGTTAACCCGTTCTATCAGGACAATGGCATCATTGACCACTACCCCTGACAGAGCTACCATGCCAAAAATAGACATCATGGAGATGCTGTAGCCCATAAGAAGGTGGCCGATAATGGCCCCAATAATGCCAAAGGGAATAGTGAAGAGAATAATAAAGGGCTGAATATACGATCTGAAGATGGTGGCAATGATCACAAAAATACCCACTATGGCAATGGGAAAGCCGATCTTCAGTGAGGCAAAAGATTCCCGGGTGTTTTTCTTGGAGCCCTGCATGGCCAGATGTACCCCCGGATAGCGGTCTTTTAATTTGACAAATGTTGTTTTGGCAAGCTGAGCAAAGATTTCACCGGAGTTCGCCTTGCGATTATTGACCTCGGCTGTCACCTTGATACGTCGCATCCCATCGGTACGGGTGATGGTTGAGAATCCAGGCCGGAAACTGATATCAGCCACGGAGAGCAGAGGGACTTCCCGGCCATCTGCAGTGCGGATATGCACCTTCTCAAAATCGGAGATCTTACTGCGTTCAAGGGCGGTATAGCGCACCTTGACCCGAATATCGTCGCTGCCGCGTTGCAGCCGGAAGGCTTCACGGCCATAAAAACCAGCATTAATCTGTCGGGCCAGATCCTGAACGCTGAGCCCCAGGGTGGTTGCCGTAGGTTTCAAGCTGAGTCGCAACTCATTCTTGCCCTGTCCATAGTCTGAGCGG
>CAYWMZ010000236.1:0-4615 GCA_964459485.1 uncultured Desulfocapsa sp.
GGGTGGGCTGGCTCAATAACGATGTGTGGCTGGCCCATGGTATCCACTTTAACGATGAGGAGATTGTCCGCCTGGGCCGAGCCGGAGTTGCCATCTGTCACTGTCCCAGCTCTAATATGTTTCTGGGGTCTGGTCGGTGCCGCAGCCTTGAGCTTGAGCAAGCGGGTTGCGCTGTGGGCCTGGGGGTGGATGGTTCTGCATCCAACGACTGTTCCAATATGATCCAGGAGGTACGGCAGGCCCTGATGTTGCAACGCCTTAACTACGGCCCTGCCGCCATAAGTCATTTCCATGCCTTGCGCTGGGCCACCAGTGGTTCGGCACACTGTCTTGGCCGGGACGATATTGGAGAGATCGCAATCGGCAAACAGGCCGATCTTGCTCTCTTTACTCTGGATGAACCCCGTTTTTCAGGGGCAGGCGATCCCCTGGCCGCTCTTATCCTCTGCGGTGCCCACAGGGCCGATTATGTGATGGTGGCAGGAGAGTGGCGAGTGGAGGGGGGAGTGCTCCAATGTGTTGACCTCGCTTCTCTTGTGGCAGAGCATGGAGCTGCGTCCCACAGTTTGGTACAGAATTTAACGAAATAACTTGCAGATTGTTGTCAAGCACACCGATATTTGAGTACGCCTATGATAGAAATAGAACAAGCTGTTCAGCATTTGCTTAAGGGTGGAAATTCCCTGGCCCTGGTCACCATTATTGCCAAAAATGGATCTGCACCACGATTGCCCGGCTCCAAAATGGTGGTGGAGCAAGACGGCAGTATCCATGGAACTATCGGTGGAGGAGGAATAGAGCATTCTGCCCGGGAGGTTGCAGTGGCAGTGGCACAGGGGCTTGCCTCCCCCGATGTGACTGAATTTGATATGCAGGGCAGTGGCTTTGATGGTGACACGGATATGATCTGTGGCGGGATTCAGCTTGTCCTGATTGAGCGGATTACTCCGGAAATGAACGGTCAGTTTGAAAAGGCCCTGCACTGTTTTCACCACAACGGGGCTCAAGGTGTGTGGGTTATAGATATCAGTGACCCGAAAAACCCTAGCCGCTCCTTTGTGGATATGCATGGGGCGCAACTCCTGCCGGACAATGAGTATAAGGATATTATGCGCCGTCGTGTTACCAGGCGGATCACCAGGGACGGGATGTCTCTGGTCATAGACCCTTTGCCGAAATGTGGCACTGTGGTGCTTGTTGGTGGTGGTCATGTCTCAAAAGAGGTGGCCTTCCTTGCTGCCTACGTTGATTTTGAAGTGCTGGTCTGTGACGACAGAGAGGAATTTGCCAATAAAGATCGTTTTCCCATGGCCCATGCAACGCATGTACTACCGGAATTTAAAGATATTTTTCAGACAGTGGGGGTGGGGGAAGAATTTTACATTCTCGTTATTACCAGGGGACACAGCTCAGACCAGGAGGTGCTGGCTCAGGCCCTGCGCACTTCCGCCCGTTATATCGGAATGATTGGCAGCAGAAGAAAACGGGATATCTGTTACCGAAATCTGCGGCAGCAGGGCTTTGGCGATGCTGATTTGGCCAGGGTTCACTGTCCGGTGGGGCTCTCCATCGGCTCTGAAACACCAAAAGAGATAGCTGTAAGTATTATAGCAGAGTTGGTGGCAGCCCGTGCTGGCGTCCTGTAGCTCCGTGGCTGGTCTTGCCGGGCAGCTGATCCGACCGGGAGACAGAATGGTCTCCATTGTGGGAGGAGGCGGTAAGACCACCCTGATGTTTTATCTTGCCCATGGCCTGCAAGCTAAAGGCTTGCGTGTTATCAGTACCAGTACCACTCGTATTTTAAAACCTGGCCCAGATGATACTGCCAGTCTTCTTTTTTGGAAACAGAAAGACTTTTTCATACTCCTTGAAGAGGAACTTGATCGTTTTGGCCATGTGACAGTGGTTAAGGATGTGATAAAAGGCGATAAACTACAGGGGTTGAGCTGCGATGAGCTGGAAGAGATGGTATCAGTATCCTCTGCCCATCATATCCTTGTGGAGGCAGATGGTGCCAGACGGCTCCCCCTGAAGGCTGCAGCGGAACATGAGCCGGTGGTATCAGCCATGAGTGATCTCTTTGTCGCAGTGATTGGGCTTGATTGTATCGGTGCCCCTCTGGATGAGGCCCATGTTTTTCGCTCGGAGCTGGTGGCGGAGCGGTGCGGTCAGGATCTGGGTTCTGATGTCACACCACTCACCCTGGCAAAACTTATTACCCATCCCCTTGGAGCCTTAAAGGGCTGTCCCGTGGGGAGTCGCAGTGTGGTGCTTCTGAATAAAACCGATATTTCCGGGGGCAGAGAGAAGGCAGAGGAACTTATTGCAATGGCCAGGGTTTGCGGGGGTGTTCAGCCGTCACTCTGGTTTGCTGCTTCCCTGAAAAACGGTATCTGCCACAGTTATTAAACGGATTCTTGGGGTAGATGCTGTTTTAGAATTTCATAGATGGCGGGCCGTTTGTCCTGCATCTCGGTAACAGACAGACCTTCCAGTGAGTGGGGATATTTCAGCCAGTCGGCGGTCTCATGGATCACATAGTCCGGTTTGATATCGGTCTGGTTGCGGCTGGGTTTGGAGTAGGGGACGGCAATGCGGATATCTTCCGGGGTGTTGAGACGGCATCTGCGGCGCAATTCGGCAATGATGGCCTCCATGGAACGCCCGGTATCAAAGACATCATCCACGATGAGGAGTTTGTCACTGTGCTGCATATTCTTGACCAGATAGTTGAGGCCAAAGAGCTGTATCTCACGGGACTGTTCGTCGATGCCTCTGTAGGATGCGGTACGGATTGCGATATTATCGGTCTGGATGCCGTGATAGGCCAGAAACTCCTGGACGGCGATTCCGATGGGGGCACCGCCCCGCCATACGGCAATGATAAAGGTGGGCCGAAAACCACTTTCAAGGATCTGATGAGCCAGCTTGAATGAGTCTTCCAGTAATCCCTGGGCGGTGAGGTAAACTTTATTCATGGCAGTGGCCTGTTCGCAAAAGGGTGAGTGAATATGAGCTATTTTATACAAGTTTGTACACCTTCTGGATGAAAAAGTGTATCATTATTGCTTGATGACCAGCCAGTATTGCGAAGCAGTTTTGTTGTGTGCCATCCCTTCGCCAGGAGAGGGCAGCAGCTTGAGTGCTTTACTGAAGGATATGAATTGGTACTGGATATGCTCCAGTCTTTTGCAACAGTGACGCAGCCATGGAAAAGATGTTTCTTGATGAGGAAAGCCTTATTCTTGACTCCTTTAAGCTGGGGGTGAAGATCTTTGAGAGCGGCTGTCGGCCCACCTTTATTGTGGGGTTGTGGCGCGGGGGCAGCTCGGTTGGTATCTATGTTCAGGAGTGTCTCCAGACCCTGGGCGTTGCCACCAACCATATCTCCCTGCGCACCTCCTATCGTGGCCAGCCCTCCTATGAGGAGACAGTGGCTGGGGCCGATGCCGAGATTCGGGTTCATGGTACCCAGTATCTCCTGGAAAATCTCAATGCCCATGACTCTCTGTTGCTTGTGGATGATGTCTTCAGTACCGGAAAAAGTATGGAGGCGGTTGTCCGCCGTCTTAGCCGCCACCTGAAACGAAATATGCCTGCTGAGGTGAAGATCGCCACTCTCTGGGACAGACCCTCCTTTCGGGAATCAGCGCAGGGGCCAGATTTCTTCCAGCATCAGACTGATCAGTGGCTGGTTTTTCCCTATGAGATCAGCGGTCTTACAGGGGATGAAATCAAGGAACATAAATCGTTTCTATTGCCTTACCTCTAATGGTGGATTGTGGCACAGAGACCCTTATTCCAGGAGGAAAGAATGTTACAGGTGAAACTTGATACAACAAATGGTATCGCCATTCTCAGCCCCCAGGGGGCACTCAGTGAAGATGATTTTATAACTGCGGCAAAGGTCATAGATCCTCATATTGAAAAATCCGGAGAACTTAAAGGTTTGATCATAGAGACAGAATCCTTTCCCGGTTGGGAATCTTTTGCCTCCTTGCTGCACCATTTTCAATTTATCCGGGATCACCACACAAAGGTGAAGCGTATCGCCTTTGTCACAGATTCGGTAATAGGCAATATGGCCGAAAAGCTGGGCAGCCATTTTGTCGCCGCAGAGATCAGGCATTTTGCTTACACTGAAAAGGCTGAAGCCATGGCCTGGATCACAAGTCCTGTTATATAGGTCATACTTTATGAATCGTTTAAAAAAACCAAAGCATAGCGTCCCTTATGCCATCAATGATATTCAACTTCTGCTGGCAGAAAAACGTACCTCCCTGGCCCTTATACGCACCGGAATTGCTGTATTGGCTCTGCCCCTGTCCCTGCTGAGCCTGCTCATTGCCACCTCTAAGTATTATGACGCCGTTGATGTCCTTGCGGTTCTTATCCCCCTGTCTGTAGTGCTGGTGTGTTTGATTGTCTTGGGGCTGTATCTTATTGCACATGCCCTACGTCGTATGCATCATAATGATATATTGATCCACACCATAAAATCCAAGTATCAGGAAATTTCTGAATATATAGATTGATTGTATCTCTCAGCCCTGAAAGGTGCCCGTATATTAAACGGGAAGAAACCCCTGTTTCTCTGCTCTGTACTCGTGCTGCT
>CAYWMZ010000237.1:0-4588 GCA_964459485.1 uncultured Desulfocapsa sp.
TTTGCTGTATACCATGCAGTAGCTTTATCCAGCCCCTGTTCAATGGAATATTGCGGTGCATAACCAAGTAATGTTTCGGCCTTTGAAATGTCGGCCAGAGAATGGCGCACATCACCAGCCCGGAAATCACGGTATATGAGCTGGGAGTCACCCTTCTGGACACCACTCTTAATTACACGCTCCTTGATTAATTCGTGAAGTACATTTAGGGTGTTGCGCTCCCCAAAGGCCACGTTGTAGACCTCATTGGTGGCTGCATCGGATTGGACTGTGGCGGCGAGCAGATTGGCCTGAACGCAGTTGTCTATAAAACAGAAATCTCTGCTGGTTTCTCCATCACCATTGATAAAGGTATCTTCTCCGCTGAGCAAACCTGCATACCATTTGGGAATGACTGCGGCATAGGCACCGTTGGGATCCTGACGCTGTCCGAAGATATTGAAATATCTGAGTCCGATGGTGCGGAAGTTGTAGGTTTTGGAAAAAACATCGGCGTAGAGCTCGTTGACAAGTTTTGTAACGGCATAAGGTGACAAAGGGTTGCCAATATTTGGTTCCTGCTTGGGGAGGTCGGGATGGTCACCATAGGTGGAACTCGAAGCTGCATAGACAAAACGCCTGACCCCGGCGTCCCGGGCTGCAATGAGCATGTTCAGAAATCCACTGATATTGTTGGCATTGGTCAGTGCCGGATCTTCAATGGAGCGGGGCACAGAACCTAATGCCGCCTGGTGGAGGACATAGTCAACGTCCTTACAGGCCTGATGACAGTTGCTGATCTCCCGGATATCTCCCTCGATCAGGCTGAAATTTTTCCACTGGGTGTCACTGACCAGTCCCCGTACTTCGTCGAGATTGTACTGGTGGCCGGTGGAGAAGTTGTCGAGTCCTACGACTTTTTGATCAAGTTTCAGCAAGGTCTCCAGCAGATTAGAGCCGATAAAACCGGCTATCCCTGTTATCAGCCAGGTGGATTGAGTCGTCTGTAGTTCTTTTTTAAGGTCTTGGTATTGGGTCATGGTGTTATTCGAATTACGGTTTTAGTATGAGGGCTGATTGAGCCCCTTCCGGCCTCTGTGCCATGAGTTACAATCTCCAGAAGTGGATATCTGTGTTATCTAAGAAATCTAAGGAATCAACTCCAAGCATGGACTTGACGTCAATCAGGCAGCCGCCAGTGGTCAGGGTTCGTGTGAAGTAATCTAGAGATTGATTGCGAAATTCGAGGTGCGGTACCGCAATGATCAAGGCTGCGAGGTCTTTGAACTCGGCAACGGGAGTGAGGTCGATCCCAACATGATTCTTTGCATCTTCAGCCTGTACCGCAGGGTCGTGGACAATAGTTTCTATTCCATAGTCCTGCAATTCATTAATAATATCAATAACTCGGGAGTTTCGCAGATCTGGACAGTCCTCCTTGAAGGTGAGCCCGAAAATGCCCACCCGAGCATTCTTAATCTCCAGTTTGGCCTTAAGCATTAGTTTCACGGTTTTTTCAGCGATAAATTTCCCCATGTTATCGTTTATACGACGTCCAGCCAGGATAACCTGAGGATTGTAGCCCATGGATTCCGCCTTGTGGGTGAGGTAATAGGGATCAACGCCGATGCAATGCCCTCCCACAAGACCCGGGCGAAAGGGAAGGAAATTCCATTTCGAACCTGCGGCTTCAAGCACATTGAGAGTGTCTATTCCTAAACGATCAAAGATAATGGCAAGCTCATTGATAAGTGCAATGTTGAGATCACGCTGGGTGTTTTCTATGACCTTTGCGGCCTCCGCCTCCTTAATGGATGGTACCGGATAGATTCCCGCCTCAATAATTGATCCATAAAGAGCGGAGATAGCTTTAAGGCTTGCCTCTGTGTCTCCTGAAACAATCTTGGTGATTTTGGTCAGGGTGTGTTCCCGATCCCCTGGGTTAATGCGCTCTGGTGAGTAACCAACGTGGAAATCCTTCTTCCATTTGAGGCCGGATGTCTCTTCAAGCACAGGGACGCAGGCCTCTTCAGTAGCACCCGGATAGACCGTGGATTCAAAAATCACGGTGGCACCCTTTTTCATGTGTGTGCCGGCGGTGGCTGCGGCTCCGAGGAGGGGGCGCAGGTTTGGCTGGTTGGCATGGTCAATGGGAGTAGGGACGGCGATGATTAGAAAATCAGCACTGGAAAGTTGCCCGGGATCTTCGGTGAAGCTCAGGTGTTTGGCAGCTGCAAAACCAGTAGAATCCACCTCATTGTTGTGATCAATACCTTTGTTATAATTTTTGATCGCCTCCCTATTCAGGTCATAACCGATGGTTTGGTAGATCTTGCCAAAGGTAATGGCCAGAGGAAGTCCTACATAACCAAGGCCTAATATGCCAACTGTGGGTGTGTTTTCTGTCATGGTGCTTTTCTTAAATCATTTTATGGTGGGAAGTATTCCAATTATGGGGATATCCACTGCACTTGAGATATCGTTTTTATGACGAATATTACCTCGATAATAATCCACTATCAGGATTGGGGCAATAGCTGCTGTGGCTCCTGACAGAATACCGATCAGAATGATAAGCATCTGCATATTTTTAGATGGTACCAAAGGGGTCTGGGGAGGGTTAATGACCTTGATATTGTTGACCACTGCCTTCTCCTTCCGGACAAGATCAAGATAGATGTCATCTATGCGTTTATAGCGTTCCTTGGCATTACTAACCTTGTTTTGCAGAACATCCAGTTGAGCCTGCAACTCCATATCCGTGACGGACGAGAGTGCGGGGGGGATCTCAAACTTCTGTTTAAAGAGGCGGAGCTCCTTTTCTGAACTCTTAAGTTGCTTAAAATATTCTTCTTTCTGGGTTCTGGTGAAGCCCAGTTCATGGCGGATCAGGCTCTTATTGGTCTCCATGTTGAGGGCGACCCAGATATCGATATAACTTTGCACCAGGACTGTGGCCATGTCCTGAGCGTAGGTGATGCCGGTGATCTGGATGATACCTTTGGATGGTTTGCCCTGGATGGTGATGCGTTTGCTGAGCATATCAAGTCGTTGCGGGCTTATCTTGGTTTCATCTTTGGTGGAGAGGGGGGTCATTCCTAAGGCTTTTCGCAGATAGGGCGTCAGCTTTTTCTTTATTTGGGGGAGAATTCCCAGTGGGGTCGCAAGATCTTTGATGAGTTTTTTTGGTAGGATCTTTAAGACCTCAGTTTGAAAGGCGGAACTGTGCATTCGTTCCACTGCCGCAGTGATATAGTTCTTGTCCCCGGTGCGGGAGGCTATCGTTGCTGTAACCTTGGAGATCATCTGGGCTCGTGGCGTCTCCAGTTGCGTAGTTGCTCTACTGCTATATTCCGGACGGATAATCATGCTAATTGGGATTGCAATAAGCAATCCGAGGAGGGTGGAGAGAATGACCAGCCATTTATATTGTAAAACTGGAGCCAGATACTTGGCAATAAAAAACTGGGGATCCATCTGTTGGGGTTGCGGTATTTGAGAGTGTTGAATCATTGTATTAAAGGAGTAGGAGCTCAGCTCGAAAAAGGTTTGGGCTTTTTGCCTGGTTTGTGCTCGTTGAGGACTATGCCGTCTATGGTTCCATTTCCTGCCTCAACAATATCTCTGACTTCCGTTAAATTGTCCTTGGTTGTCCCTATCTGCCTTGTTAACAGAAGGAAATAATCCACTTCCGAGGTGAGAGAGGTGATGTTGACATTATTGCGGTTCCGCATGAGAACGGGTGAGGTGTCAAATATAATCAGGTCGTAGTGATGCCTGATTGCCTGTATGAGCTGGGGAATATGTGAGTACCGTAAATATTTAGAGAAGTCTTTACATTCTTCGCCTGCAGTAATTATGGACAAGTTTTCCACTCCGGTTTCCTTAACCACGGCCTGCCATGACAGATTGTCCTGAATCAGGTCTGTAAAACCGTAGGATTGAGGAAGGTGGAAGAAGGTGTGTAGTCCAGCACGCCGCATGTTGCAGTCAACGAGCAGTACTGACTTCTGGCAGGAACAAGCAGAGTTGTAGCCAAGGGCCGCAGCGAGAAGGCTGCTTCCTGTATTATCGAATGGACTTGCAATAAGAAGGGTGTTACCACCGGATGCCTGAAGGCTTGCAAAGATCTTTTCCCTGATTTGAGAGAGTTCTGCGTAGTGGTAAGCTCTTTTAATGAGCGGGGCAATATGGGCGTTTTTGGGCTTTAGCGGAGGACGAGATATTTCTGCAGAGAGAGGAGTACTTTTATCGACTTCAGTCTCCGGTGATAGCCGGTCACCTTCTTGCTGAGGCATGGTGAGATCTTTTCCACCCGGTTCTCTGCTGCTTTGGAGGGAGGGTTTTGAGGTGGCGGATAGTATCTCAGGAGATACAGTCAAGCCCCTCATTGCTTCACCATCCAGAGGGTTGAGCCCAAACAGGGCTGTCTGGGATTCAGCAGAGGAGTGGTCTTCGGGGGTGGTTGAAAACTGTTTGGGTGAGACACAGATCTCATCAAGATCCAGGCCCTCAAAGGGGTCTATATTGTCAGCCGGACGGATAGTTGTGCAGATATCAGCTCTAGCCGTAGTGGTAGTCTTTTTTTGCATATCACCTGAAAGGACGG
>CAYWMZ010000238.1:0-4578 GCA_964459485.1 uncultured Desulfocapsa sp.
ATTGCAGTGATTGGTGGTGGTCCAGCTGGTCTTACCGCCGCCTGGTTCCTTACCCGTAAGGGTCATGAGGTAACGATCTTTGAGGCAGCACCAAAACTTGGTGGTGCCCTGCGTTATGGCTTTCCCGATTATAAGATACCCAAAGAGATCGTTGATTATGAAATCAATGCCATCCTGCGTATGGGGATCAATATCCGTCTTTCCCAACGCTGGGGCAAGGATTTTACCCTTCAGGATCTCAAAGATATGGGATTCGATGCCACCTTTATAGGTATCGGTGCCACCGTTGATGTGCCCTTTGATGTACCCTGTACTGACAAGGAACATGTGTACAGCGCTGTCAGTTTTCTGCGTCAGATAAATGAAGGTCGAAAACTTGACCTTGGACGTCGGGCCGCAGTTATTGGCGGTAATAATATTGCCATGGAAGTTGCTCGTGCTCTGGTTCGTGAGGGTGTGCAACGGGTAACAATTGTCTATCCAAGGGCCCGTCTTGAGATGCCGGCCAATCAGCGGAATGTAAAACAGGCAGAAGGCGAGGGTATCCAGTTTCTGCTTATGGCCTCACCCAGTGGTCTCTGTGCCGTTCCCGATGAGAACAAAAGGCTCAAACTCGATCTAATCAGGATGAAGCTTGGCGAGCCAAATGCCAAGGGCAAACGTGATATCCTGCCCATTCCCGGTTCCACCAATACCCTTAGCGTAGACACTGTTGTCTCCTCCCTTGGACAGATGGCGGTTAACGGCTCAATGACGGGTGGAGAGCTTGAAGAACAGCTCAAAATGAAACCGGGCGGAATGTTCTTTGCCAATCCACGGAGTTCTGAGACCAGTGTCCCCGGAGTCTTTGCCGGAGGTGATGCTGCAACTGGTTCTAAATCTGTGATTCAGGCCGTTGTCTCAGCTAGAAGGGCTGCGAACAATATCAATGCCTTTGTCATGAACTGCGAGAAGGATCCTGCCGACAATCGTTTCAACTTCACCCGTGGAAAATCCTTCGACGATGTTTCGCTCAAGAACTTTGATGGCGTTGGGGTGAATCTTCGAGAGAAGATGCCCACCCGTCCTCCAGAGGTCTCGACCCAGGATTATGATGAAGTAAAACTTGGCTTCACTGAGAAAATGGCCAGACGGGAAGCAGAACGCTGCCTTAAATGCGGCTGTACCGCCTTTGAACGCTGTGATTTGAAACGGCTCGATATTGATATGAAGGTCAATATCAATAAGACAGGTATGGGAAAGGAGCCGATGTATGCTCTGGACACCTCCCATCGTGCCATCACCGTTGATCCTAACAAGTGTATTTTCTGCGGTCGCTGTGAACGTTCTTGTGAATATGACGCACTTGAGGTACGGGCCAAATCCTTTGATGAGCATGACAGGCCCGTTGGACTTGTCATCGACTTTAAAGAGAACTGTGTCTCCTGTGGAAAATGTGTCGAGAACTGCTCAACTGGAGCCCTCAATAAGCGTAACCGCATCGTTCCCATTCAGGGCGAGACCATTCGAGAGATTAAGACCACCTGTCCCTACTGTGGAACTGGTTGTCAGATGATACTCAAGGTCAAGGGACACACCCTGATGGAGATCACTGCCGATCCAGCCATTGGCCCTAATTATGGGGATCTCTGTGTAAAGGGACGTTTTGGATATAACTTTATTCAGCATCCGGATCGCCTCAAGACCCCTATGATCAGGCGCAAGAAGGGAATGCCACTGGAGCCCGTTAAATGGGACGAGGCATTGGACTTTATGGCCCAATCCTTTTCTCGAATACTGGGTGAAAAAGGTCCAGATGCCCTGGCCGGTTTGTCATCTGCCCGCTGCACCACTGAGGAGAATTATGCCTTTCAAAAGTTTTTCAGGGCGGGGATAGGGACAAATAACATTGACCACTGTGCCAGATACTGACACAGCCCAACAGTGACCGGTCTGGTCACAGTACTTGGTTCTGGCGCAATGACAAACACCATCAATGGCATCCTTGATAGTGATGTGATGCTGGTGATTGGTTCTAATACCACAGAGACTCATCCCATTATTGGTCTGCGCATGGTGGCTGCTGCCAAGAAAGGTTCAACCCTCATTGTTGCCGATCCGCGTCGCATAAAACTTTGTGATTCTGCACAGAAATGGATGCAGCAGCGACCAGGTACCGATGGTGCCCTGATCAATGCCCTGTGTCATGTGATTATTCGTGACGGACTCGAAGATAAGGAATATATCGCAGAGCGTGCCGAGAATTTTGATGCCTTTAAGGATTCCATTAAGGAATGCACCCCGGAATGGGCAGAAAAGATATGCGGAGTTGACGCTGTTATCATTGAAGAGGTAGCCCATATATTTGCCAAGGCTGATCGGGCTGGTATCTACTATACCATGGGTATTACCCAGCACACCTCAGGAACAGACAATGTGTGTTCGCTGGCAAACCTCGCCGTTATTACTGGGAATTTAGGGAAACCCGGTGCCGGATTGAACCCCTTGCGGGGTCAGAACAATGTTCAGGGTGCCAGCGATATGGGCTGTAACCCCACATTCTTCCCCGGTTACCAGCCTACCGATGATGAGGCTGCCAAAGAAAAATTTGCTAAAATATGGGACTGTACTGTTTCCGAGAAACCTGGACTCCTGGCCACGGAACTTGGAGACGCCATCCTTGATGGCAAGGTCTCCGGGCTCTGGATAATGGGTGAGAACCCAATACTCAGTGATCCTAACAGTGAGCACGCCCGCAAGTCTTTTGAGCAGCTTGAATGTCTGGTGGTTCAGGATATCTTCCTCACTGAAACGGCTGAACTTGCTGATGTTGTGCTTCCTGCTGCATCCTTTGCCGAGAAAGATGGTACCTTTGCCAATACAGAACGGAGGGTGCAGCGAGTACGCCGTGCCGTAGCACCTCCGGGTGATGCCAGAGACGATCTCTCCATTATCAATATGGTAAGCAACCGTATGCTTGGCAACCGTAATGGCAGTTATCATGGTAGCCCTGATCCCGAATTTCATGCAGTCCCTCCCTTTGCCGAGGAGACATTCACTGAAATCAGCAACTGCTGGCAGGCTATGGCAGGTATGAGTTACGAACGCCTCGAACAAGGTGCTCTGGTCTGGCCCTGTCCTGATGCTGATCACCCGGGAACCCCCATACTTCATATAGAGGGCTTTCCACGAGGTAAGGCCTGGCTTTCTGCCATTAACTGGACTGGGCCTGCTGAGCTGCCTGATGAGGAGTATCCACTTGTGCTTACAACTGGCCGGGTTCTCTATCAGTACCATACTGGAACCATGACCAGACGTTCAAAGGTTCTTGAGGGAAATGCTCCATCGGCCTATGTGGAGATACACCCTGAAGATGCCAAAAACCTTGGTTTCACTGATAAGGAGATGGTTCGAGCGGTCTCTCGTCGAGGAAAGATTGAACTTGAAGTGAATATTACGGACAGGGTAAATATCGGTTTGGTCTTTATCCCTTTCCACTATAAAGAGGCCTCGGTCAACCTTTTGACCAACGATGCACTAGATCCGCACTGTAAGATACCTGAAGCGAAGGTTTGTGCCATACGGATTGAAAAGATCTAAGAAAAGCCTCGGATTCATGTTGGCTGTAGAGTGATTTAGCAAAGAGTATAGTTATCAGATGGCTCTGTTGTAGAAGGGCCGTTCATAAATATTAGCCCGGAGATTGTATAATGGGAAAAGCAATAACGCAGAGGGAAGGGGCAGTGATGATACTGGGCGGTGGTATCGCTGGTATTCAGGCCGCTTTAGATATGACCGATCTTGGCTATTATGTCTACCTGGTGGAAAAATCACCAGCTGTGGGCGGGGTCATGGCCAAACTGGACAAGACCTTTCCCACCAATGATTGTTCTCTCTGAATCCTGGCGCCAAAGCTGGTAGAGGCCGGTCGGTCTCCAAACATTGAGATGATTACCAATGCAGATTTTCTTGCATTGGAGGGAAAACCTGGAAATTTCACTGCTAAACTGAATATTCGTCCGCGTTATATCGATGCAGATGCGTGTACTGCCTGTGGTCTCTGCACCCAGTACTGTCCTAAGCATCACTCCGATTCGTATAATGAGGGACTCTCCATTACCCGTCCTATTCATATCGATTATGCCCAGGCAGTTCCTGCGACATACTATATCGATCCATCATCCTGTATGTATATTCAGCATGATACCTGTCAGATCTGTGTTCCTGTGTGTCAGAGTCATGCTATTAACTTTAATCAGAAACCTGAAGCCCGTGACCTGAATATCGGGGCGGTTATTCTTTCTCCTGGTTTTGGAAAGGTACCTGAGAAGAGCCTTACTCAGTTCAGTTATGGTAAACATCCAGATGTAGTTACCGCCTATGAATTTGAACGGATGACCACAGCCTCAGGTCCCTTCCTTGGAGAGATCAAGTGTTTTTCAGATGGCCGTCATCCCAAGTCACTGGCATTTATCCAGTGTGTAGGATCTCGCGACCTCGGCTGTGACAACGGTTACTGTTCTTCCGTTTGTTGTATGTATGCCATCAAAGAGGCACTGGTGACCAAGGAACATGATCCTGAAGTGGATATCACCATCT
>CAYWMZ010000239.1:0-4555 GCA_964459485.1 uncultured Desulfocapsa sp.
AAAAGAGGCGATATAATCTTCAAATGCCACACGGTTTGGATGTATCTCCCAGTATGTGCGATCTTCTCTGAAATGATCCTTGATCTTATCCTGAAAGTAAATTTGTTCAGTTTTATTCTCTCCTGATTTATAAGGGTTCCAAAACATGATATAGCCTCGATTGGCGGCCTGTACCCATGACGAGCTATCGCACGAATAGATAGCAAGATCTGAGATCGTTCTATAAGAGCTTGCACCAAAAAGGTGGACTCGAACTTCATCGGTTGGGATTCTGGAAAGAGCATATTGTATGTCTTTTATATTACGACGATTCGTCTTGCTCCCTTTTTGCATGATTCAAAACTGCAGAATGTGTTCTGGCACCGTTATTATTCACGAACTGTCGGAGAAATTGTCGAGGAAGGGTATGTAAGTATCAGTAAGACGACCAAGAGGCTGTGTAAAACGGCCAAGGTGGAGAAATTTACTCTGCATCAACTAAGACATCTTGCTGCTACAATATTGAAGGTGGAGGGGCATATGAGTATAGCCCAGCTACAGAAGTTTCTTCGTCATGATAATCAAAAGACTACAGAAATTTATGCTGGTTTTCTCGATGCTGGTACTCAAGAGCAGGGTGATTTCCTTGGTGACTTTTGGAGTAAGAAGATGGCTGGTCTTGATAGTGCAGCTGACACTGGTGAATAATCAGTTCGACTAATTCTGACTTCTCCTGATGGTCTATGATTTAATGGACATCAGGGGAGGGTGTTATTCTTCCCAATCGATATTGTTTATAGCATCTTGTACGTCCTTTACAGGATGAGCATTCGGGTAAAGCAGTTCACTACCGATTTCCTTACCAGCATCGTTTTCAATAGGCTTAAAGGCTGTTATCTCCATTTGAAGTTCGTCTTCCAACCAGTCTTCAAGTATTGCGATATCTCCCCATGATGAAATTACCTTGATGGAAATGTGATCATCATGCTGGATTGCAGTAATAGATTTTCTTGATGTTGAATCGGTCATAGTCTTTATGTATATGAGTAAAAGGGGATCTGGTAGGTGTCAGACTAAATCAGCCGACCACTTGTCTCAGCATAAGTTGAAAAAGGATACATTGCAATGGTTGAAGACGTGGCTTCTATGTCAGCTATTTCACGTGTTATTCTTTGGTAAGGTTATGGAATAAACTGATGATTTGAAGCTGTGCAGATACAGAAAAATAAAAATCGTCTACAAATCGTCTACAAACGCAAAAAACGGGTTAATCCAAGATGGATTAACCCGTTGTGTAAAACTGGTCGGAACGAGAGGATTCGAACCTCCGACCACTTGTCCCCCAGACAAGTGCGCTACCAGACTGCGCCACGTTCCGAAATGTGATCCCTATGTAACACGGAGTGGGGATGGTGTCAATAAATGCAACACAGGAAAATCACCTACTCCTTCTTTTCTTCCAGCAATTTTTGTACTGCCAGAAGTTCCTTCTTTATTGCTCCAAGATGATCTACACCGACAGCCGGTAAATTTATGCACTCGGCGGTATCTTGTGCCTTGAGGTATTTTTTAGCACCGATAAGGGTATAGCCCTGCTCATGAAGCAATCGTTTAACCAACAGGATAAGCTTTACATCATCTCGCCTATAGAGACGTTGTTTGGAGTTGGCCCGTTCGGGCTGTATCTCCTTAAATTCACTTTCCCAGTATCTGAGCACATGGGGTGCCACGGAGGCCAGTTTACTGACCTCGCCAATCTTGAAGTAACGCTTATCGGGGATCTCCGGGCTCATTCAGGTATTGATGCCTCCCATATGGATCAGTACTGTTACTGGTTGACCTGCTCCCGCATTTTTTTACTGG
This sequence comes from uncultured Desulfocapsa sp., assembly GCA_964459485.1. GTDB lineage: Bacteria > Desulfobacterota > Desulfobulbia > Desulfobulbales > Desulfocapsaceae > Desulfocapsa. The sequence goes on from CAYWMZ010000239.1 coordinate 1,843, forward strand.
GGCGGAAGGATATCATCTGCCGTGGTTTGATGGTGATAGTCTCACCGGTACGGGGATTACGACCACGACGGGGCTGTTTGTCTCGGACATTAAAGGTGCCAAAGTGGACAAATTTAATGGATTCACCATCGAGGAGCCTGTCTTTCATACGATCAAGAAAGGTGTCGATCAGTTCAGAGCAAGTACTTTGGGAGTATCCCAGTTGGGTCGTAAGTGCTTCAGCCAGTTCTTTACGGGTAAGATTACCTTTATTCATATCAACCTTCTCTCAGACTTCCATTAAACTTGGAGGTCAGACTATTAATTATTTTAGTGTGTGACTTGTTCACATTCTTCTCTGTGAGGGTCTTCGTTGGAGAACGATAGGTCACAGAGACTGCAACACTCTTCAACCCTTCATCCAGAGCCTTGCCCTGATAGATATCAAATATTTCGCAATGTTCAATGAATTTCTCTTTGCTGCTGCGAATAGTTTCAAGGATATCTCCAGCCTTAACTGTGACAGGTACCACAAGGGCTATGTCACGCTTTACTGCGGGGAAGGTGTGAAGTGGCTTGAAATTCTTAGGGATAGCCTGCAACTCACAGAGTATTTCGAAGTCGATATCGATAAAAAAAATGTCCTGTTTGATGCCAAACTGTCTGGCGACCTCAGGCTGCATTTTTGCGATATATCCAAGACCTCCCTTTTCACTGGTAAGAGTGAGGCTCTGACTTGCATCTGCGTATGGTTCCGTTACGTTTTCAGCGGGTACCTTAAAGCTCACCACGTCTTTTCCGTCGCAGCCCAGGAGGCGCAGTTGCTCCATGAGGAGTTCAGCCATTCCTTTGGCATCAAAGATGTCAACGCTATCGCTCTTATTGTAGAGTGCAGAAGCAGCACCCGCACGGGTTCCGTAGAGGATACAGCTCAATCGTTCCTTCTCAATGGGCTGCTCGTCACTACCCTGCGGGGTGAAGACCTTTCCAATCTCAAAGAGTTTTATGGATGCGTGTTGGAAGTTAAGATTGCGTTTGCAATTTTCAAGGAGTCCAGGCAAGAGCATGGTGCGCATAACGGACTGTTCTTCGGTGAGAGGATTGACCAGAGTTACCTGATCACGCCGTGCATCGTCTTCATTAAGGGCCATCATGGAGAGATGTTTTTCACTGACAAAACTGTAGTTGATGGCCTCGGAAAAGCCCATATCCACAAGAAGGTTTGCAATTTTACTGCGCAGAGCCCTCCTGGGATCTTGTTCAGGGTAGCTTAAGCTTACCACAGGCAGGCTAGTTGGGATATTGTTGTAACCCACAAGCCTGGCCACCTCTTCCACCAGATCCACTTCCCGTTCAATATCTATTCGGTAGGTGGGAGGATTCACCCACAGGGTGTCGTTATCTTTTGGCTTACACCTGATACCAATGGAGGTCAGCACATCGGCAATCTTGTCGTAGTCAAGATCAATTCCGAGGAGATCACTGGTACGGGAGATACGAAGGGTGAGTGAATTCAAGGGGCGTACGCCACCATAATAGTCAACTCCGCCTTCAGCAGGCTCGCCACCTGCAACTTCACAGAGCAGGGATACGGCACGTTCCATGGCTGTTACACAGCCGCCAGGATCAACTCCCCGCTCGAAGCGGTAGGAGGCCTCAGTGGCCAGTTTGAGTTTGCGTGCGGTACGTCTGACAGAGACTGCATCAAAACAGGCACTCTCCAGCAGGACACTGGTGGTCTTGTCCGATACTTCAGAGTTCATGCCTCCCATAACACCTGCAATGGCAATGGGACCATCGGCGTCACAGATCATCAGCATATCGGGATCAATTTTGCGCTCTTCGCCATCAAGGGTGGTAAATGTGGATTCCTGATTCTTGGGATGACGCACGATAAGCTGTTTGCCAGCTATATTGTCATAGTCAAAGGCATGCATGGGCTGGCCATATTCCATCATCACCAGGTTGGTGACATCCACCACATTATTGATGGGGCGCAGACCGATGGAGAGCAGACGTTTCCGCAGCCACCAGGGCGATTGAGCAATGGTAATATTGTTAATAAGCCGTGCGGCGTAACGGGGACTGTCTTCAGAATTTTCAATATCAACCCTGAAGTTCTGATTGCTATGCTCAAGGGTGGCATTGGCAACGGGCAGGGTCAGTGGGGTTCTGGTCACTCCTGCTACTTCCCTTGCAATTCCGATTACAGAGGCACAATCTGGACGGTTGGGGGTGAGGTCAACTTCAACGACTAAGTCGTCAAGTCCCAGGGCCATGCGCAGAGACTGGCCATGATCGGTGCCTGCGGGCAGTTCCATAATCCCTTCGTGAGATTCGCTGAGCCCGAGTTCCCTTTCGGAGCAGAGCATGCCAAAAGATTTTACACCACGCACTTTGGATGCTTTGATCTTGGTGCCGTCTGGCATAACAGTACCCACGGGTGCAAAGGCTGTCAGCAGATCTTTGCGGGCATTGGGGGCTCCGCAGACGATGGCAAAGGTCTCATCCCCTACGGCAACTTCGCAGAGTTGAAGCTTATCGGCGTTGGGGTGAGGTGCAGCCGTGACAATGCGGGCAATTTTCAGACCCTTTAGTTCCGGGAAAAGGGGAGTAACAGCATCTACTTCAAGGCCAAGCATGGTGAGGTGTTCTGCTAAGGCGTCTGGGCTGAGATCAGCGGTGTCAACGTATTCTTGTAACCAGTCAATGGTAAACTTCATGGGAGTATCTC
>CAYWMZ010000240.1:0-4544 GCA_964459485.1 uncultured Desulfocapsa sp.
TTTGCATGCAGGATATCAGTAAGATAAGAAACATTGCGATCATTGGACACGGAAATTGTGGTAAAACCTCCCTGGCAGAAGCTCTGCTCTTTACGGCGGGTAAGATACAACGTCTTGGAAAGGTTGACGATGGTAGCTCAGCCCTTGATTATGATGAAGAGGAGCAGCAGCGAAATATTTCCATCAGCACCTCTTTTCACAATTACAGTTGGAATAAGCATGATGTCTATCTTCTGGATACGCCAGGTGATGATAATTTTATTAATGAAAGTTACCTGGCCAGCCAGATAGCAGATTCAGGACTCTTTATCATTGGTGCCGTCCTTGGGGTAAAGGGGCAGACCATTAAGTTTGCCGATTTTATTAAGAAGAGCGCCCTGCCTACACTGCTAGTCATCAATAAAATGGACAGGGAACGGGCCAATTTTGAAGGAACCCTGGAGCAGATCAAGGATTCTTTGCCAGTGAACCCGGTTGTGCTGCACCTGCCAATTGGTGAAGAGGATGGTTTTCGCGGTCTGGTGGATGTGATGGCCGATAAGGCATATCTCTTTAATGATGACGGCTCGGGGCGGGTCTCAGAGGCAGAGATCCCTGCCGATATGAAGGAGAGTGTAGCCAGCTATCGGGAAAGCCTTATGGAGCAGGTCGCTGAAACGGACGATGACCTTATCGAGAAATTTTTAGAGGATGGTGAACTCTCTTTCGATGATTTACGGATCGGGCTTAAGAATGGAGTGGTTGCCGGGGCTCTTGTTCCCGTGTGCGTTAGTGCTGCCACCAGCAATTTTGGGACTTCAGTGCTTCTCGATGTGATCAATGATATTATGCCCTCTCCCCTGGACAAAGCCGATGCCTTGGGAATCGATGCGAGTGGAGAGCCGGTTGAGCGAAAGCCCACAGCTGACGAAAAGTTTTCGGCACGGGTTTTTAAGACCATGGCAGACCCCTATGCGGGGCGTCTCACCATCTTTAAGGTCTGCTCCGGAACCTTGAGTGGAGATCATTTTTACAACAGCAGCAAAAAGTGTGAGGAACGTTTTGGGCAGCTCTTTCTCCCCGAGGGAAAAGAGCAGAGGGCTATTGATTCTGCTATTCCGGGTATGATTGTGGCGGTGGCCAAACTGAAAGAAACCACCACCGGAGACACCCTGTGTGATCCTGAGGCCCCTGTGTTGTATGAGGAGTTGGACTGTATGGAACCGGTTATCTCCTACGCAATACATGCAGCCAAAGGGGATGAGGAAAAAATGTTCTCCTCTATTACCCGCATGCTTGATGAAGATCTGACCCTTAGACTCACCAGGGAGATGCAGACTGGTGAAATCCTGATCTCCGGGGTTGGTAAGGTGCATCTCGATGTGTTAGGTGCCCGTATTAAGCGAAAGTTTGGTGTGGAGATGGAGCTTTCCCTTCCCAAAATCCCTTATAAAGAGACCATTAAGGGGACGGCCACGGTTCAGGGGAAACATAAAAAGCAGAGTGGTGGACGTGGCCAGTTTGGTGATTGTACCATTGAAATCAGCCCAACCCCCGGGGAAGGTTTTGAATTTGAAGATAAGATTGTGGGCGGTGTGATCCCGCAGCAGTACCGTCCGGCAGTTGAGAAAGGTATCCTTGAGGCCATGGCAAAAGGGGTGATGGCTGGATTTCCTGTGGTTGATATCAAAATAAAACTCATAGATGGCTCCTATCACAGCGTGGATTCATCCGAGATGGCCTTTAAAATTGCTGGATCCCTGGCCTTTAAGAAGGGTGCTGAGGAGGCGGGGCTTGTCCTCTTGGAACCCTATATGGAGGTGACCATCATGGTCACTAAAGAGCATGTTGGGGATGTCATGGGAGATCTCAACTCCAGGCGAGGCAAAGTGATGGGCATGGACAGTGAAAAGGGGCGGGAAATTATCAATGCCCAGGTGCCCCAGGCCGAAGTTCTCCTCTATGCCGCAGATCTCACGGCCATGACCGGTGGTCTTGGAACCTTTAAGGTGGCCTTCTCGCACTATGAAGAGGTTCCCTCACAGATAGCGGATAAAATTGTCGCTGCCAGTCAGGCTGAATAGGGTTATGTCGAAAAAAACAGAAATAGATACCGAAAGATTCAGCTTTGGGGTTCTGACCATGAGTGATAAGGGCTCAAGGGGAGAGCGGGTGGATACCAGTGGCCCTTATCTTCTGCAAACGCTGGAGGACCTTGGCTATCGCCGCAAGGCCTACCTCGTTATCCCTGATAGTGTGGAGAAGATAAGAGAGACCCTTGTCTCCTGGGTGGATGACGACGGTGTTGATCTCATTGTTACTACGGGAGGTACCGGGGTTGCCCCAACGGATGTGACCCCTGAGGCCATGACCGGGGTTATTGAAAAGGAGATTCCTGGAATGGCTGAGGCCATGCGGGCTGAGAGCCTGAAAAAGACAGTGAATGCTGTGCTCTCCAGGGGCCGGGCAGGGATTCGTGGCAACTCTCTTATCATTAACCTTCCGGGCAGCGAAAAGGCGGCCCGGGAGAACATAGCAGTTCTGTTGCCATCTCTGGCCCATGCCCTGGATAAGATCCAGGGCGGAACCAGTGACTGCGGGGTAGGCTGAAGAGCTGCGCTTATTCCCCTTTGCGCCTTTCAAATATCAGCTGTACCTGATCCTCTCCCTCTTCTTGCGTGGCGATCTCGCCGATGATATGGGCCTGCTCACCGTGGGCCTGGAATCTATGGAGGATATCTTCCACCCCGTTTGCGTCCACAGCGATCATCAGGCCGATTCCCATGTTAAAGGTACGGTACATCTCTTCTCGGGGGACGTCTCCTTTTTCAGCCAGGAAGTTAAAGATGGGCGGCATTTGCCAACTGTTGCAGTTGATTATCGCTTTACAGCCGGAGGGCAGGATACGGGGGATGTTATCAATAAAGCCACCACCGGTGTTGTGTACGATACCGTTGAGCTGGAAATGTTTGAGCACGGCAAGGACGGACTGCACATATATCCTGGTGGGTTTTAGCAGTTCTTCCCCCAGGGTACAGCCCAGCTCTTCAATATGCTGTTCTACCTTGAAGTCATTGTCACTAAAACAGATTTTTCGTACCAGGGAAAAGCCATTGGAGTGGAGCCCCGATGAGGGCAGACCGATAATCTTATTGCCAACCTTGATGGCAGTGCCATCGATAAGCTTATCGCGATCACCAATGCCGACCACAAATCCTGCAAGGTCGTAATCACCTGGCTTGTAGAGTCCCGGCATTTCGGCGGTTTCCCCGCCAACCAGTGAACATTGAGACTGGATACAGCCTTCGGCAATTCCTTTAATAACCTCTGTTGCAACATCAAGTTCCAGTTTTCCTACGGAATAGTAATCGAGGAAACAGAGGGGTTTGGCACCACCAACAATGATATCGTTGACGCACATGGCCACCAGATCAATGCCGATGGTATCATGTTTGCCACAGCGTTTGGCAATGTCGAGCTTGGTGCCAACGCCGTCCGTTGAGGTGACCAGGACGGGTTGTTTGTATTTATCGGTATCCACCGCAAAGAGACTTGAAAAGCCACCAATATCGTTTAAAACCCCTCGTTGATGAGTGGATTTAACGATATCTTTTATTCCATGGACAAATGCATTACCCTTGTCGATGTCAACGCCGGCTTCGCTGTATTTAGATGCTTTGGGTTCAGTCATTGTATTGTTTTCGAGGTCTAAAGTTATAGGGAAAATTTTGCGTATGCTAGTAAGAATTTACTAAAATTGCAAGGGGGCCAATCTGTGATACAGTGACTCCCCGTGCAAAGAATAGTATCAAACTGACGGGAAAAGGGTTATGAAAATTTTATTTTTATTGATGGGGATGGTCTTAATTGTTGAAGGGATTCCCTATGTGGCCTCTCCGCAAGCCATGCAGGAATGGTTGAAAAAAATTAGTGAAATGCAGCCTGAGCATCTTCGCATGCTGGGTTTGCTGTCTATGTCTGCGGGTCTTGTGATCTGCTGGGTTGTGCAGCGAAGTGGATATTTTTAAAACAAAAAGGCCTCGGTTAAGGACGTTATTTTTTCTGAAGAAGAAAGAGCTTGCCCTCTATCCATTGGCCCTTGTCCTGACGCAGTTGCGAGCTTTTACTACAAATCATCTGCCAGGAATATTTATTGCTGATTTCTTGTATATAGGTGACTGTATGCCCAAAACGCCCGCTGGATTTAAGTTGGTAGGGTTCTGTGGCTGAGTCTTCCACCGAAAACAGAAAAAAGGCCTGATCTGTTGCCAGACGTGCGCATCCTTTAAATATCTCCTCAAGGTCACCCAGATAGGTAAATACATCGGCTGCTACCATCATGTCGTAAGATGTGTTACTGCTTGCAAGAAAGCTTAGGATATCGTCTTTATGGAGCTCCTGGTAGATCTCCTTGTCACGGGCAACTGCCAGCATTTCCAACGAAATGTCGATCCCCGTCAGCTGCTTACAGTAGGGCTGTAACTCAACCCCGGCAAGGCCAGTGCCACAACCAAGATCAAGGCAATGCTTGCGGCTGTCGTCTGGATAGTAGCTTCTGTAGAGCT
>CAYWMZ010000241.1:0-4509 GCA_964459485.1 uncultured Desulfocapsa sp.
AGTTTTAGGCTATAGAATGTGAAAATTGGTAATGTCGTGGATACTGTGTTTGTGAAGTAGTGGTTGCTTCATCAGCGTCAGATAATTGAGTGCTTATATTTCTCCGTTTTTGTTAACCGCAAGAGGAACTAAATAGCAATATTCTGAAAAGTAGTTTTAGCCGCATTTGGAGTAGCCTCTCGCTTTTTTCTGTATTGCTTGATCCTTCTCTTCCTGTTATTCTGATCTACCTAAGGTGCCATTAAAGAGTTATGGGATGAGCTCACCTCACATCTCTCCATTGTGATAGAACAGATACTCTTGGTATATTCAGATATGTACTTCAAAAAAATGGCTGTTCTGGAATAGAAGTTTTATGGATCAAAAAATTGCTATTATCATACCCGTTTATAATGAAGCAGAAGCCATTGGGGGTGTGATTGAAGAAATTCGCTCCCATGGATATCACACTATTATTGTCGTCGATGACGGTAGTCGGGATGAATCGTTTTATGTCGCATCAGCATATGGTGTGCTTGCATTGCGCCATAAGATTAACAGGGGAAAAGGGGCTGCTGTCAAAACAGGGGTTAGTGCAGCTAATTTACTTGATCTTGATGCTATAGTAACCGTCGATGGCGATGGGCAGCATGATCCAGTAGATATTGCAGCTTTGGTTTATCCCATATCTGTAGGGGAGGCCGATGTGGTATTGGGATCCCGTCTTCTCAACAGAGAGGATATGCCTTTTGGTAAAGTTATTGCCAATAGAGTGGGAAATTTTTTCACATGGTTGTTCTATGGGATTTTGGTGTCAGACAGTCAGTCGGGGTTTCGGGCATATTCGCGCTATGCATCATTAATTATTGATACAAAGGCCGATAAGTATGAGTATGACAGTAAGGTTATTCGGGAAATTAAGAATAACAGATTACGTTATACAGAGGTTCCTGTCCAAACCCGTTATACTGAGTATTCCATGCAGAAAAAGAATAAACAGGGTTTCGTGAATGGCTTGATTACTTTGTATAGAATGATTTGGAAAATGATTGTCTAGAGTCTAGCGGATTTAAATCCCCGTGCCAATAAAGCCTCACTTGTAAAAGCAATTATTATTCTGAACTATCGTGAAAAAGTCGCTCCTCGCTTGTGGTCACAAGGGCTCATCTAGCTAGATTTGTAGTTGGCTTAATATCTCTCAATATGGCTATTGGCTGAAGCATACGGTGTTACAGGAGCTAAAGTATATCATCCTGAAATGAATTTGTTCGTAGTATTCCATGGGAATATTGCAGGCTAAGGTTTGTTCAGATGGTGTGTGATTAGACCGAAGAACAATGAATTATATATAACGAGAAAGGTCTGCCAAAATGAAAGTGCATTTATATCAAGTGGTGGTGGTTGCCATAGCATCAGTGATGTTGTTTCAGGGTGTAAAGGAGTTTATAAAACGTGAATCTGGGCAGACTGTACTTAAACTTCTGGTGCGTATCCTCGTTTGGGGGGGCATGGCCTTGGTCGCAGTTTATCCTAACTTTACATGGTACCTTTCTAAAATTATAGGGATAGAGGATAATATTAATGCAGTGCTTCTTACGGGGTTTTTATTTGTCTTTCTAATTATTTTTAAACTCCTTTCAGCCATAGAAAAATTAGAACAAAATATATCAGAGCTTACCCGTAAAGAATCTTTGAATGAAGCCCATGACCGTATTGTTGAGTTACAAGAACAATTACGAAAGGAACGCTGATACCAAGCCCGAGCCTAAACCATCTGGCCCTATGTACGGTTTGCTTATTTTGATGTGTTTCATTAAAAGCCAACTCCTTATCTCAAAGGGATTAAGGAAATAAAGGAGTTGCTAAAGAAATTCTATGGAGGTGGTATGGGGACTGACGGCATATATGAATTGCTGCTTAGCAATAGTGCAATTATGTTGAGAGCCTTTGTCGGTCATGCCTAAGGTCAGTGTAATTATTCCCTGTTATAATCAGGGACACTATGTCATGGAGACCCTCGGCTCGGTATTGAGCCAAACATACCAGGATATTGAAATTGTCATTGTTAATGATGGCTCAGATGATCACCATACCACTGACATTCTGGAACACATTACAGACGAAAATGTTCAGATTCTTCATACTGAAAACCAGGGGCTTGCGGCGGCTAGAAACAACGGTATTGCAGTGTCCACCGGACAGTTGATACTGCCGTTAGATGCTGATGATCTCATTGATCCTGAATATGTTGAAAAGGCTGTAGCGATCCTGAAGGGCAACGATGAAATCGGCATTGTCTACTGCCGTGCAAAGCTCTTTGGTGCTGTTGAAACCGAATGGGCCTTGCCCTCCTATTCTCTTGAAGTGATGCTACTGGATAATGTTATTTTTTGTTCGGCCATGTTTCGGAAAATTGATTGGGAAAGAGTGGGTGGTTATGATCCTGGTATGATTTACGGCTGGGAAGATTATGACTTCTGGTTGTCATTGATCGAAGGTGGTTGCAAGGTACATCAAATTCAGGAAATCCTTTTTTTCTATCGTGTTGCATCTGATTCCATGGTGCGAAGTAAGGAGCGATCACAGAAGGTTGCTATGTTCAAACGGATATTTGAACGACATAGTAAACTGTTTACTCAGAATATTGAGGTGTGGATAGACACACTGATTGAGGTGCGTGAATCCTACTACACCAGTAAGCTCTATGTGGATATTGGCAATGGCGTAAGTGATGCCTGCTCCATAAGCCGGAAAGTAGAGGCTGGTACTTCAGAAATCCAATTCTCCCTTGAAGAATACGATACTCTTTTTGCAATTCGTTTTGATCCCATTGATGTTCCGGCAGTGGTGGAAATATTTACAATCAGTGTGATAAATAAAAATGGAGAAAAAAAAGAGCTCCAACGGTGTTCTGATAATGCTATTTTCCATGTAGGCAATGATCGCTATTTTGAAACGGCTGATCCCCAATGCTTCCTTGATTTATCTCCGGCTGAACTCGAAGGGATTTTGTCCATTACGGTACAGCTCAGTTTTAAAGCACTTGAGTCCCATGCGTTAGCCAGGATTGTGGAACTCCAGCAGGGTAGGGTGCAGGATCTTTCTTCACGCCTCTCTGGATATGAATCTTCCGGATTTTTACAGGCAGTCGCCAGAACTCTAAGAATACAACAAGGAGAAGGTGGGTTGAAGTATCTCAGGCGTCATTTACGGATTAGAGGCTAGGTTAAGATTTCTTTAGGTAGCTCTCATCATAATCTGCTTACTCAGTGAGCATTGCATTATCTTCTCCTATAGATACTATGTTACAAATCATTAAAAATTTCCTGATGTCCGCCTGGTACTATTGTAGCAGCTCTCATTACAGAAAAGTAAGGAAAACAGTCTATTTTGATGCTGATTTTTATGTGAGAACAAATCCAGATGTCAGGGAGAGTGGTATCGACCCACTCCTCCATTATATAACTCGTGGCTATCGCGAATTGAGACAGCCAAGTGCCTTTTTTGACACCAATTACTACCTTACGCAATACCCTGAGTTACAAGAGAATGGAAAAGATCCCCTTTTGCATTTTTTAGATGATAACTGGCAAAGCTTTCATAATATTACCCACTATTTTGATCCTGATTTTTATCTGGGCCAAACAGGTGGGGGGGATATTTCCGGTACCAATCCTCTTGTCTATTATCTGCGGCATGATAGGCATTCTGCTACCTCAATATATTTTGATGCAAAGTTTTATACCCATAAATATAGAGATGCCTATGAGGTGAAGGAGCATCCTTTGCTTCACTATTTTCGCATTGGAACGAAAGAAAAACGGCAACCATCACCCTACTTTGATGTGGCCTATTATTACGATAATGCACCAGATCTTGAACAGTCTGGTTTAGAGCCCCTGTCCCACTATTATCGTTTTGGCATTAAAGAGGGCAAGAGTCCTTGTCCTCTTTTTAATCCTACCTATTATACGAAAAGTAATATCGTGCAGGAGGGAGCCGATCCTTTTCTCCATTATATTACATATGGAGTGGAGACTGGGGTGCGGCCATGCTGTTGGTTTGATCCTTGTTTTTATTGCAATGAGTATCTAGAGCCAGATACCAGGCTAGCGGTTGCCATAGAGCATTACCTCAGCACAGGGGTATACGAAGGAGTGTATCCCAACAAGGAGGTGGCAGATCTCCCAGATAAACCTGTGATTTCTCTTGTTGTCCCCGTCTATAATGTCTCTTTCAGGCATCTCAATAATTGCATACGTTCTGTGCTCTACCAATCCTATCCCCATTGGGAGCTTTGTCTCGTGGATGATTGTAGCACAGATGATAATGTTCGCCTCCTGCTGCGTCAATGGGCTGCAAGGGATACGAGGATAAAGGTGAATTTTCTCTCAGAAAACCTAGGTATTTCTGGTGCAAGCAATGCGGCCGCTGCTCTTGCCAGCGGGAGCTATCTTGGATTTCTTGACAATGACGATGAATTGGCAGAAGAATGTTTGTTCACCATTGTACAGAAAATAAATAGTGAAG
>CAYWMZ010000242.1:0-4506 GCA_964459485.1 uncultured Desulfocapsa sp.
ACCCTTGCCAATGCCACCATCTTCATGGCCCAGGATAGGGCCAATGTGGAAGAGGCCTGGCCGGGTGATATTATCGGACTCCATAACCACGGCACCATCAAGATCGGTGACACCTTCACCCCAAAAGAAGAGCTGAAATTTACAGGAATCCCCAACTTTGCACCGGAACACTTTCGACGTGTGATCCTCAAGAATCCGTTGAAGATGAAGCAGCTCCAGAAAGGTCTACAGCAACTGGCCGAGGAAGGAGCAATCCAGGTCTTTCGCCCCAAGATCGGTGGTTCCCATATCATGGGAGCTGTGGGAGTGCTACAATTTGAGGTAACCGTTGCCAGACTGAAAAACGAGTATGGTGTGGATGCCATATACGAACCCATTGATTTCCAGGCGGCCCGCTGGGTGGAGTGTCAGGACAAGAAGATGCTCGCTGAATTTGAGCAGAAGAATCAGGCCTCATTGGCCAACGATGCTGAAGGTTTTCTCACCTATCTGGCCCAGAACGAGTGGATGCTGAACTTTTTTATGGAAAAATGGCCCGATGTGCAATTCCATAAGACCCGGGAGAATATCTAGGGCAGGGACAAAGACGAATATCGAATAGAAAACATAAACTGCCGGGCCAATCAAGCCCGAAAGGAATTTCCAGAATTACTTATCGTCGACAAAGACCAAGGCCCGGCCCTCGGAGATGGCCTCTGCGGTCTTGCGTCTGGCAATGGTTATGATACGCTGCACAGTACCACGGGAGACCCCCATCTTCTGTCCTGCCTCTTCCTGAGTCAGGCCGTCCCGATCACAGAGCCGCAGGGCCTCTATCTCGTCACGGAAGAGTTCTATCTTTTCAAGTTTTGAAAGGGGGGTTCCGGTTGGTTTAAAGGCCCGGCTACAAAAATTCCCTTCACATTTTCTGAGTTTCTTTGGTCTTGGTGACATAGTACAATTTCAGTAACATGGGAATATCCCGCAATAAATTCACGAAAACGGCAAAGAGACCTTAGACAAGATCATCCTGCCGTTTCCATATGGCAATACAGGTAGTTATAGCCAATCATTTAGAAAAAACAACTCCTTTACTGGTGGCAATTGCTCCCCCCATTACAGGCCTGATCTGCGTTCATCTTCGGAAGCTTTCCGGCAGAAAATTTCTCCATAACGGCGTCGGCAGTTGGGATGGAAGTACGGTCTGCCCAATACACATCAATACCAACTTCGGAAAAGCCCTGCATGGGCCGTGCCCCAATGCCCCCCACAACGATGGCATTGACACCGGCATCAGCCAGAAACTGCACAGGCACCATACAACCACCTGCTCCATGATCCGGCACCGGCAAGGCTTCCACTGAATTGATCGTCTTGTCTGTATTCACCTCCACCAGGGTAAAGAAATCACAGTGACCAAAATGGTCTGAACGTGAGGCCTCAAGGCCACCTGGATTATTTGTTGGAATTGCAACTTTCATAAAACTTTCTCCTTTGTAAGGTCGGGACTCCGACATATTTCATTACTGGAACAATAAGACTCTTTCAATCATGGGCCACTGGTCCAAAAATCACATCTGTACATTTCACATACCAGGCCGCAGACTGCACCTGAATAACATAGGATGCAACGATTACCAGGGCCGCCGCCGCTCCCATTTCGCCAAAGGCATTGATGGCGAGAGCCAGGGCAATGGAAAGATTACGCATGACCGTGCCATACACCAGGGCAATAGCATTCCCCCGCACAAAGAAGAGCTTGCCCACCAAGGTACCCAGGCTATAATTGACTGCATAAATAATAAGTAATGGCTTGAAAATCTGGATCAAAACCAATGGATCCTGGGATAACTTTTCAGCCATTAGGGCTATGGCTACAAGGCCTCATCTATCATGGATCGGATCTTGGCAAAGGTCTGCCCCACGGAATCTGAAAATGCGGCATCATCGAGTACCAGTGCCGCAATATCTGCCGGATCGTAGCTCATATAACGAACTTGAGTCTTTGCATCTTTAGTGAAAACCATTACAAACTTTGGCATAAAGATGGCCCGTTCTGGATTGGCACTCAAACTGCCATCCGCCTTGGTCGGTTTGCACAGCTGCATCATATGAAGGTCAAAATTATCGGCCACAGTCCCCCCTTGCCTGCGAAAGGTCTGTTTCATATCCATTGTATCAAGATTATTGATTACAAAGGCATTGTCCTCCACGATTTTCAAAAAGTCTGCCACAAACTGAGAGACACTCTTAGCACTCTCCGCACAGTACAAATCCTGATCACGATCCATATTCCCAACCTCCAAAAACTAACAAATTAGAAACCCCAAAGCAGACCTACAATAAGACAATCCCCCCTCAAACCAATCGAACATATGCACAACATATGTCTGTCACCTGTTCCTGTCAAGAGAAATTAACCCCAACAGCTTTTTGGTTACAAAACATCCAATTCAGGGTATTCTACTGATTTAATCTCTATCAATATTATCAGGAAGTATGTACAATTGGGCAGTCAGTATGATATCAGCCACACCTTTCTCTGACCAAAGGTATATGAACTCTCACTTCAGACTTCCAATCAAATAACAGAAACAGCCCCACACCTCAGCCATGCGTTCTCCTTTTTTTCAGTTCCTATTCCTCGGTGTACTCGTCCTCCTGCTTACCCATAGCCATACTACCCAGGCGGCAACAGATACGGACCCCCAGTTCAAAGACATCACCATTACTACCTCCAAAGTGCATCTGCTCCTCTTTGGTACACTGGTAAATGGTAATATCGAAGAGCTTAAACAAGCCCTTCACAACGGTATCCCGATGGAATTCAGCTTCTATATCGAGCTTCTCAAGACCAGAAAAAACTGGCCCGATGAAGAATTAAAGAACATTGAATTTCGCCATATACTCAAATACGACCCTCTTAAAGAAAATTATCAGCTGGAGATAGGGGAGCAAAAATACAAAAAATACAACTTTAAGACTCTAGAAGATGCACTAAAAGTTATGAGTGAAATCAACGGACTTAAGGTTATAGAGCTGAGCCGTCTCCTCCCCGACAACTCCTATGAGCTTCGCCTGAAGGCAGTGTTGTACAAAAAGACCCTGCCCATGAACCTCCACTACCTGATCCCGTTTATCTCTATGTGGAACCTGGAAACGGACTGGTCCACCATTGAGTTCACCTATTAAGGATCCAGGACAGAAGCCATGGACACGACAGACCAGGAAGAGCAAGCTGACTACCAGCAATTTGGTAAACCACAGCTGAATCAGGCTCAACGACAGCTCAAAAAGCGTCTCATCCGGCAGGTCATCCTGATTTGCCTGTGCCTCATTCCCCTCTTTGTGTGGCTGGAGAGCTCCCTGCTCAATGCCGATATTACCCTGCCGGTATCCAGCGATATCCTTATCTTTGGAATTATCAACCTGAACGTTATCCTGGTTCTGCTCATGCTCTTCCTGGTACTGCGGAACCTGGCTGAGATATTCTTTGAGAGCAAACAAAATATCTTAGGCTCAAAGCTAAAGAGCAAACTTGTTATTTCCTTTATTTCACTCTCCCTCATTCCCACCGTCCTGCTCTTCTTTATTTCCCTGCAGTTTATCTCCACCAGTATGGATTACTGGTTTAATTCCAACATAGAGATATCCCTTCAAAATTCCCTGGATCTAGCCAAGTCCTACTTTAAAGAGACCCAGCAGGAAGTGGAGGTCCTTGGAGAAAGCGTGGAGAAGAGTCTTGGCCAGTACCAGAAGACCACCCTAGGAGATAAGGAGCTAAAAGGCCTACTGGAAACCATCCTCAACCTCTATGACACCCGAAATTCCTTAAGCTTTTCCCTGATCAGCGATCAGCGCAATAAAACAACCACCGTCTCTTCTCCCCTTCTGAGCAGCCTTAAGATGCCTGCCATTCCACAGTTGACCTTGGACACCGTGGAGAAGAACCAAAAACCCGAAATCGTCTTCCAGGAATCAAACGCCGGAGATCTTATCCGCAGGGTCAATCTCATAGGGCTAAACAACGACTCGCCAGGAAGCTCCTTCCTTATCACTACCCTGCTTATCAAAAAGGAGCAGCTGGATAGACTCAATCTTATCTCTAAGGGAATAGAAGATTACCACCAGTTAAAATATCTAAAAAAGCCCTTTAAATTCTGGATCCTCATTGTTCTACTCATTGTCACCCTGCTTATCGTCTTTTCAGCTATCTGGTTTGGACTCTATATTGCACGCTCCATCACCGGGCCCTTAGACAAGATGGCCATGGCCACCAGACGTGTGGCCGACGGAGACCTGGACTTTGTTTTAGAAAAAGAATCCAATGATGAGATGGGGCTGCTGGTGGATTCCTTCAACACCATGACGGCCAACCTCAATGCCAGTAACTCAGAGCTGGCAGCAGCCCATAACGCCCTGCAACAGAATTCGAGAGAGGCCGATGACAGACGGCGCTATACGGAGATCATTCTCCAGAATGTGGAGGCGGGTGTTATCTCTTTGGACGAAGACGGCAAAGTCACC
>CAYWMZ010000243.1:0-4486 GCA_964459485.1 uncultured Desulfocapsa sp.
CGCCATACCCTGTCGGGGGTACTACAGTTCGGCTTACGCTATCAGAGTAACCCGACCTTTGCACCCGAAGCCATCGAAATTCGTTCGGGCGGATACAATGTCCCCCTCCCCGAAGCACGCAAGCGTAACAGCGACATTAATGCCTTGCTTTTTACAAATGCGAATCACCACTACGTCCTCTCGAAACGATTTTCCATTGCCACCGACATGGTGCTCTACGGCACCGCTTATGACGATAATACCAACCTGAATTTTGGCGTAATCGAGATGTCCAGCGGCCCCCAGTTCACATCCGGACTCAATGCCGCCGGACAATACAGTGTGCGGCCCCATATAGTATTGCGGGCCTCCAATTTTGATGGTAGCCTATTTGAAGAGACGGCTGGACTGGGTATTGATTTTCAGACCACCCTGGGAATGGGAACCTTGATTTCCGCCCGATATCAGTACCGTGACATCACCTACAAAGACTACAACGATATTGGTACGATGCCTTTGTACAGCGGCAGCGAACACCGGGAGATCCTGCATTATCGTAATGAACTGTTTCGGGGACAGGTGCTAGATATTGGCCTCACCGGTATTCAGCATGGTGCAGAACGTCAGTTTTTTGAAACTAACCTGTACGAGGCCTCCCTACGATATAGTATTAAATTTAACAACATCCTCCCCAGGCAGAGCAAAATGACGCTCACACCGTATGTTATTCGACAGTGGGTTGACTACGAAGCACCGGATACAGAGATAGATCCCGTTATCACCCGAAAAGACAGGCAATGGAGACTTGGACTGAGCTATCAGCTTCCCGTAATAAAGAGCTGGTCTATGATCCTTAACCTCGAAAGACTGGAAACAGATTCCAATATTATAAACTACGATGTCGTGAACAATATGGGCATGTTGAGTTTACAAATAGGATTTTAACATGGACAAAAAAAAGCTGTGGCTGACATTAAGTGCTCTTAGTATTGCCACCTCATCAACAACTCTGGCTCTTTCTGCACCGGAGCAGGTCGGGGTCGTAAACAAGGCAAACGTGGCTGTCAAAGGACAGGTTGCACAGAATTCTTCAAAGGTGCTCTTTGTGGGCAGTGATGTCTATCACAATGAAACCATCCGTACTGACAAAACCGGCCAGGTTCATCTAATGTTTCTCGATCAGTCGTCACTTACCATCGGACCTAATTCCAAAGTGGTCATTGACAGTTTCGTTTATGATCCCAAAACTAACGATGGTCATTTATCCATTTCTGCGGCCCGGGGGATTTTACGATTTGTCGGAGGTGCGCTCAGTAAAAAGGGGAACGTATCCATCAAAACACCAGTGGGAAATCTAGGAATCAGAGGTGCAGTGGTTCTGATTGAAATTGCCCAGGACGGCAGCATGGCCAGAGCCTTCCTCCTTTATGGTGATGAGCTTAAAGGAACAGCAGCCCAAAGCAATGCCACCCAGTCAGTAAAGGAACATGAGGATGGCATCATCCTCTCCATCGACGGTACCATAAGAACGGAACATATCAGTGCCGACATGTTGCAACAGCTCCTCGCCGCCTTACAAGGCCCTCTCAGCAGTAGCACCCCCTCCGGAGGGCGTCAAGTCAACCTCCCCGACAACTACTCAGAGTGGCTCCGGGAGCTGAGCAGAAAAGATACCAGAGATTCCCTTCACAGAGACGAACAGTTCAATATAAACAGTATAAACCGGGATATTGACAATCTGGCATCCTGATGAAAATTCTGTTTGTAACGAGCTACGGCTATCTTCCTGATGTGGTAGGTGGCCTGCAAACCACCATCCATGAACTGTGCCAGGCACTAGTTGTCCGAGGACTACACCCCACGCTTTTGTGTGGAACCATCGCTACCCTAAACAAGGAA
Organism: uncultured Desulfocapsa sp.; assembly: GCA_964459485.1. Taxonomy (GTDB): domain Bacteria; phylum Desulfobacterota; class Desulfobulbia; order Desulfobulbales; family Desulfocapsaceae; genus Desulfocapsa. Next base: position 1,879 of record CAYWMZ010000243.1, read on the forward strand.
CACTTTTGTGCCTGTTCCGATGAAATCCTCGGCTATCCGGTCATTCGGGTGCCCGATTCCGTAGAAGCCCTACACACAGTAGCGGCGGCAGTTGAACCGGACGCAATCGTTGTGCTAACAGGTGACAACACCGCTGCCATGGCTATTGCTGCCTTAGACACGGAAATCCCGGTGGCGGTCTACATCCATAACGTTGAATTCCGGGAGTTTGGCGGGATACTTCTACCTGACCCTCAGCTCTGTTACTTCTCAAATTCACACTTTACCGCTAGACGCCTGCACGCCCTGTTTGGTCTGGAATCAACAGTTCTTATCCCACTAGTCGACCCTGAAATGTACACGGTTGATTCTTCCAAAGAAAGTATCCTTTTTATCAACCCGTCCCTGCTCAAGGGCGTGGAGATTTTCTTTCAAGTGGCCGCCCGGCTACCGGACTACCCCTTTCGTGTTTTTGAAAGCTGGAACATCACTTCTGCCTGGCGCAGATACTGTCACAGTCGAATCACGAAACTGCCAAATGTGGAATGGAACAGTCCTACCAGGGACGTTACCACACTGTACGGTTCTGCACGCTTATTAATTATGCCCAGTATATGGGAAGAGGCATATGGCCGCTCTGCCCTGGAAGCACAGCTCAACGGGATACCTGTGATAGCCAGCCGACGTGGTGGGCTACCGGAGGCCGTTGGCGACGGTGGTATACTGTTGGATGCAGATGTCAGTGCCGACACCTGGGTTAAAGCAATTCGCAGTGTCTTCAGTGACCAGGAGCTGTACCAGAAGCTCTCGAACCAGGCACTACAGCATGTATCTCAGGTGGAAATGAGCAGCGACTTTATTGTCGCAACACTCCTCACAACGCTGCAAAAACATATCTCCTCTACCAATTAACCACCAATGCGGCTGCTCTTTCTCCAAACGACCCCTTTCTGTCCCAACCACTTTTCGGAGCAGAATCAAACCCTACTGGAGCTTGGCCGCAAATTAACCACACTTGGCCATGAAACAATTCTACTAACCGCAACCTCCCAGCCCGACGGACACAAGAAGATTGTACTGGATAAACAGTTCGGCTTCCGACTCTTTCGGGCTGCCAGGCCCCTCGAAGAAGTTGCAACACTCTGTGCCTCAACACGTCCTGATATTCTCGTGTGTGTGGACAGGCACAAAAGGGATATTACACAACTAGCTAAGGCCGTCGACATTCCTGTTGCTGTCTGGTTTTTCCAGACAAGCTCCTCCTGTTTTCAAAACAGACAGCCAGACAAGCATCCACTCTACCTGGCAAGCTCTCCTTTTCTTGCCACACGCCTGGCCAACCTCTACAATATTAACGCCCAGGTCGTTTTCCCCTACATAGAGAAAAAAAATTATCACACAACCCGCCAGGGAGAAAAAGTACTGTTTGTCAATCCAACCAGAGAAAAAGGGGTGGAGATCCTCTTCCAGTTGGCCAGACAACGCCCCAAACAACTCTTCAGAGTGGTCGAAAGTGGTCAGATATCAGAACAGTGGCGGGCGGTCTGTTTCGAGCAGGCATTGGAATGCGGTAATATTGAATGGCTCACGGCGACCTACGATATGCAATCAGTTATGAACCGGGTAAGGTTGTTGCTGGTGCCCCGTTTCAGTGAAGAAGGCTTTTGCCGCCTCATCACAGAGGCACAGTTGGGCAGAATCCCGGTATTATCATCGACCAGAGGCTATCTCCCAACCAACACCAATGCTGGAGGGGCCGTACTGGATATTGACTCTGGCATTGATATCTGGCTAGCACAGATGGATCGTTTTTTCAACGATGACACCTACTACCAGAACGCATGTAATACGGCACAAAATCATGCCCTGCGTCAGGAACTAGACAGTGAACATGTTATTCGCCATCTACTCACACTGCTCACTGAGCACATATCAAAATTCAGGTTAAGACGATTCTCAAGATTACATGGACGGACATAAGAAAACTGCATTCGTTCACCGTAGGAAGAGCTCAGCACCCCAGAATACAGCTGCGTAGACTTTGCGAAAGGGGTTCTACATAGTCCGTCAGCATAGTAAGATGCCCCCCCGGAACCATTGTCACACTCAAACTCCCCGCATGTAACCTCCAATTTTCCTCCCCCCCGGACTGCTTATCCCTATTTTCTTCTGACAGAATTAAACAGACAGCTCCCGCATACCTTCGCAGACGATACCCTCCGCATATCTTCCTGTAAGCATTCAGCAGAATTGCCTTACGAGCGGCAGTATCCAGCAACATCATCTCACCTTGAGTTTTCCCGTCATAATCCACATCACAGTCGGTAAATGGACGGCCACCCCTCTCAGAGAAATCAGGTACCGCCGGGTCAAGGAGCATCAATCTCCGAACCACTTCTCCATGCGCCACCAGCTGCCTAGCAACCTCGTAAGCAAGCAATGCACCATTGCAATGGCCTGCCAGATAAAATGGCCCATGTTTCTGGTGAGAACAGATACTCTCGATATAGCGGGCTGCCATACGTTCAATGGAAACGGGAAGGGGTTGCCCAGGCTGGCCATGGGGATGCAAAATCACCATATCAATTCCAGATTTCAGGGAGGCGACTAGCTGTCTGGTATACAGTCC
>CAYWMZ010000244.1:0-4466 GCA_964459485.1 uncultured Desulfocapsa sp.
CCTGCCAATGTAACAGAGATGGAGCGTAAGTTCAGAATCGACGATTCCGTTATGAAGTACATGACGGTGAAGCTTGCAGATTCAATCGACGATGAAGGAATCGTTGCAGCGCGTGGCGAATATGAAGCCGCTGTTATTGCTGCTGCCCAGGCTGAAGAAGAGGCAAAGAAACAGGCTGAAGAACTGGCCAAGCCTAAAGAAGAAGCCGTTGCCGCAGAAACAACTGAAGCCACCTCAGGAGAATAGCATGCCACCTAAAAAACGTATATTTCAAAGAAAACGTGTCTGTCGTTTCTGTACTGATAAAGAAATGACAATTGACTATAAAGATGCCAAAACACTTCGTAATTTTGTAACAGAGCGCGGAAAAATCATTCCCCGTCGTATCTACGGAACCTGTGCATCCCACCAGAGGCAGCTCTGCGAGGCGATCAAACGTGCCCGCCAGATTGCGCTACTACCCTACTCAGGCACCACCCAGAGGTGATTTGCTCTGATAAGGATGTAATATGGTGATGCAGGAAGAGACACCCCCGGATGACGGGAAATATGTTCAGCATATTTTACAGGTCACTGCAGTTATCCTTCTTCCCGCTTTTCTAGGGGCCATTTTTGGTTGGGTACAAGGGCTTCTGCCTCTGCTGGTTTTCTATTATCTTTTACGATACGGAAGCCAACAGGGCAGAAAGTTTATCCTGTTTGGATGTGGTCTTGCCTGTATCGGAGGGCTGGTTTTTCAGGTTTTTGATCAGATAGTATTTTCGCTGACACTGCTTCCTGTTGGTTTTATGTTGGCAGAATCGGCTCGCAATGGGGATTCCGTTGCAGTTGCTGGATTAAAGGGGACTGTTTCCCTTGCAGCATCGTGGATAGTCGTTACAAGTCTACTTACATTCGGCTTGGAACACCACCCCTACATCCTGCTGATCAACTCCCTTGATGCAGGAATGGACGAGGCAATAGCCTATTACAAGGTCAACAGTTCCGTCCCCGCAGAGACCTTATTTCTGCTGGAGCAGAGCTTTGTCCTGATGAAGACCTGGATTCCGAAGGTGATGCCCGGCATACTAGCCTGTATCACCGTTTTGATCACCTGCTTTACCATGGCCGTTGGTAATCGCATGCTCCAGAAGAAGTACGGCACCAGTCCCTGGCCCGAATACCGGCTCTGGCGCTTGCCGGAAAAAGTGATCTGGATCTTTATCATCGCAGCTGTCCTCTTTATCCTGCCCTTTGAACCCGGCAGAAGTATTGGGGTGAATGTCTTGATGGTCAGTACACTACTCTACTGCTTTCAGGGCCTGGCAATTATGCTCTTTTACTTCTCGAAGTGGAGCGTGCCACTCTTTTTGCGAACCCTGATCTATGTCATCCTCTTCTTTCAAAGCTTTGGAGTCGTTCTCCTAGCCATATTAGGAGTGGCCGATGTGTGGACGGATCTCAGAAAGATTAAGAGCAATCAACAGGAAACAGATACATAACTAAAACATGACACCTGTACTCGATACAGGTTGCTATACGAACGAAGTTAAGGAGATCATAATGGAAGTTATTTTAAAAGAGACCATCGACAACCTTGGTCGGGAAGGTGATATCGTAAATGTTAAACCCGGTTTTGGGCGTAACTATTTACTTCCCCAACAGAAGGCCGTTGCCGCCAATGCCAGCAATGTTGCCATCTTTGAGAAAAATCAGGCCGAAATTCAGGTCCGTCTCAAAGAGGAAAATAAGGCAGCGGAGGCCATTGCCAAAAAACTTGCTGGTACTACCCTCACGATTGCCATGCTTACAGGTGATGAGGAGAGGCTTTTTGGTTCTGTCACCTCCATGGATATTGCAGCGAAACTTGCTGAAAATACCGGAGTTGAAGTTGACAAGAAAAACATCCTTCTTCAAGAGCCTATTAAAGAAATTGGAGATATTACTGTAACTGTCAAGGTGGGTTTTCAAACCAATGCCGACATCACAGTGTCTGTTATAGCACTGGTGGAGACAGAGGACGCTAAATAACGCCTTCTTGCCTTGCAACACAGCCCTGGCTGGCAGCAAGCTGCCGCCAGACTCACAACACACTGTCAGGCCCAAAGGGTTCTGCACGGTGTGTTGTCTTTTGCAGCCTTAGCCTTTTTTACATTGCCATGAACTTACCCTCACCAGATGCCCCACCTGCAAGTGTTCCAGGAGGTCGAATGCCCCCCCAGAATGTGGTGGCAGAACAATCGGTTCTCGGTACCATTCTCCTTTCCGACCACTCCCTCACCTCGGTACTTGAACTTCTGGTAAGCAACGATTTTTACAAAGATAGTCACAAACTGATCTTTGAAGCGATGGTCGTTCTTTTTGAGAAAAACGAACCCCAGGACATTATCACCGTCTCCAACCAGCTCAAAGACCTGAACCAACTGGATGCAGCGGGAGGTGTTGCCTATCTTGCAAGTCTTACTTCAATAGTCCCGGTCACAGCCAATCTCATACACTACGCCAAAATCATCCGCCAGAAGGCGGTACTTCGTAATCTTATCAGCGTCAACACAGATATTGCCAGTCGCTGCTACGAAGAACAGGGGGATATCGATACCCTGGTGGACGAAGCAGAGCAAGCCATTTTTGAGATAGCCAGAAGCAAATCCGACCAGAGTTTCACTCCATTAAAACGTATTATCCCAGGTGCCTTTGAGACCGTAGAACAGCTCTACAAAAGAAAGGAACAGATCACAGGGGTTCCCACTGGTTTTTCTCAACTGGATCAAATGACAGCAGGTCTGCAACCATCTGATCTGATTATTCTTGCTGGCCGTCCCTCCATGGGAAAGACGGCATTTGCCATGAACATTGCCCAGAATGCCGCTCTTCTCGAAAAAACCGGCGTTGCCATTTTCAGCCTTGAGATGTCAAAAGAACAGCTGGCAATGCGACTCCTCTGCTCTGCCGGCCATATTGACTCTCAGCGTGTTCTTACCGGAAAACTCCACAATGAAGACTGGCCAAAACTGACACGGGCCGTTGGTATGCTCACCGAAGCCCCAATGTATATCGATGATACCCCTGCCATCTCGGTTCTTGAGATGCGAGCCAAGGTACGAAGGCTCGCTGCCCAATATCCCTTAGGCATGATCATTGTAGATTACCTGCAACTGATGCGGGGCCGCAACTCCACCGAGAACAGAACCCAGGAAATCAGTGAGATTTCCCGCTCCCTGAAGGCCATGGCCAAGGAATTAAAGGTTCCCGTTGTCGCACTTTCCCAGTTAAACAGAAGCTTGGAAAGCCGCCCAGACAAACGCCCCATGATGTCAGATCTTCGTGAATCAGGAGCCATTGAACAGGACGCCGACGTTATCTGTTTTATTTATCGTGATGAGGTCTATAACAAGGCCGACGATAATCCTAATCTTGGAATTGCTGAGATCATCATCGGCAAGCAGAGAAATGGTCCAACTGGCACTGTCAAATTGACTTTCATTAAAGAGTTCACTATGTTTGAAAACCTTAGTGCCTACGACGAACCTGACTCGTTTCAGGCAGAGTAAACTGTATTCCATCATCCCTATCCGTAACCCAGCAAGAGGCCCCGTATGTCTGCCAGCAATAGCCAAGAACCACTTTACGATTTTAAGACCATTGAACAGAAATGGCAGGACACCTGGCTTTCTGAGGCTAGCTACCGGGTAAGCACTGATCAAAACAAAGAAAAATACTATGTCCTGGAGATGTTCCCCTACCCCTCCGGTCGCATTCACATGGGCCACGTTCGCAATTATTCCATAGGGGATGTGGTGGCCCGTTATAAACGTTTCAGGGGTTTTAATGTCCTGCACCCCATGGGTTGGGATTCATTTGGCCTGCCAGCCGAAAATGCCGCCATCAAAAACGACACCCATCCTGCTCGCTGGACCTACGACAATATTGATTATATGCGCAATCAACTGCGCCAGCTTGGCCTCTCCTATGACTGGGAGCGTGAAATTGCCACCTGTAACCCTAAATATTATAAGTGGGAGCAGCAGATCTTTCTTGAGATGTACCAGAAAGGCGTTGTCTACCAGAAGACCACCACCGTAAATTGGTGTGAATCCTGCCACACCGTCCTTGCCAATGAGCAGGTGATTGACGGGGCCTGTTGGCGCTGTGACGAACTGGTTGCAGCCAAAGAGATGAACGGCTGGTTTTTTAAGATCACCGACTATGCCGAGGAACTCCTTGCCGACCTGGACAAGCTCAAAGGCTGGCCAGAAAAGGTGATCACCATGCAGCGCAATTGGATCGGCAAATCCACCGGTCTCCAATGCGATTTTGCAATTGAGGGAGAGGAAAACAACAAAAAGCTTTCCATCTTTACCACCCGGCCCGACACCATATTCGGCGTTACCTTTATGTCAATTGCCCCGGAGCACCCCCTCTTAAACACCCTCCTCCAGGGAAATCCCCTTGAAACTGAGGTGCGTGACTTTTGTAAACGCATCATC
>CAYWMZ010000245.1:0-4457 GCA_964459485.1 uncultured Desulfocapsa sp.
GGCTATCAAAGAGCAGTGCCTCTTAGGGCGCATCGGCACCCCGGAAGAAGTAGCTACAGCAATTCTTTTTCTCATTCGAGATGCCCACTATATGACCGGGAGTGTCATCAGAATGGATGGCGGCATCTCCCTTGGTAGCCAGAAAGCCACTCCCATGCCCAAAGGAATCCTCTAGACGTTCATGAACTCTCTTCTCATATTTCTGTCCTCCCTTCTAAAACGGATTCACTCAAGGATGGGTGAGATTCCCATTACCATTCTCCCCACACTCTTTCCTGACAGTTTTTAAAAAATATTTGAACGCATAGCTGGCATTTGATATTCTGAAGTAGATATTCCACTCGGGTACCAGCCCCTTCCCCCTGTTCTGCTTGTGAAGCAAATATGAAACGGAAAAGAAAGCTCACCAAAACAATCCAGCTATGGGGAATTGTACTCATTGTTACTGTTTTCTGTAGTGCAGTACTCTTGGATATCCTCCGTTCCAATCAGAGTTTCAAGCGCAACAGCGAACAGATTCGCAAAGAAAATATTGCCTATCAAAAAAAGATCCTTATCCAGGAAGTTGACCATGCCATGGATCTAATCAACTATGCCAAATCCCAGAGCAGTATGATCTTAAAGGCAGACGTCAAGGCGAGGGTCTACGAGGCCTATGCAATTGCTCAAAATATTTATCTGAACAATAAAGACCGTTACAGTTCATCTGACATCCAAGATATGATCCTGAATGCCCTGCGCCCCATACGTTTTGCCAATGGTAGCGGCTATTACTTCATATCCCATCTCGATGGCACGGCCATCCTCCATGTAGCACAACCTGCTCTTAAGGGAGGCAATGTTCTTTCCACAAAGAACAGCGAGGGTAAGTATATCATTCAAGATCTGGTTGCAATTGCACAACAGTCTGGGGAAGGATTTTATGAATATACCTGGAGTAAACCAGGAGTTACCGGAAAGAATCATAAAAAAATATCATTTGTAAAATATTTTAAACCTTTCAACTTCTATATCGGCACAGGACTCTATGTACAGGATGTGGAGAACCAGATCCAAAAGCAACTCCTGGAATCAATCGGCCAGGTACGCTTTGGTGCCAAACATGACGGATACCTCTTTGTTGTCTCTTACGATGGTACCACCCTCATGAACGGTACCCAGAGATACCTTATTGGAAAAAATTTCTGGGATCTCACCGACCCCAATGGCGTTAAAGTCATCCAGGAAGAGAGGAAGGCAGTTCAAAATCCTAAGGGCGGATTTATCAACTACACCTGGAACAAGCCATCGACCAGTCATCCATCCCCTAAAACCTCCTTTGTACAGGGTGTCGAAGATTGGCAGTGGATGGTGGGAGCTGGGGTTTACCTCGACGATATTGAAGAAGAAATTTTACTTATGCAGGAAGAGATGTACCGTCAAAACAGAAAAAAAGTAGTCCTGTTTTCCCTGCTGAGCCTGACACTAATTGCCATGTTCCTCCTGCTCTTTACCCGACTGAACCATAAGTTAAATAACGATGCTCGCCTCCTACTCTCTTTTTTCCAACAAGCCGCCTTTGCCAACGAACCAATCGATCTCGAAGCGGTCTATTTTGAAGAACTCGAACAGATGGCAAAGGATGCAAACAAGATGCTGGCCGACAAAATACAGGCCCAGCAAACGCTTATTTCAGAAAAAGAAAGGGCCCTCGAAAACGAACTCAACCTTATCGACGCCCAGAAAATTGCGAAAATAGGTAGTTGGCACAGAAATTTCTTAGAAAACAAGATGCTCTGGTCCGATGAACTGTATCGTATTGTCGGGCTTCATAAACATTCATTCAAACCTAATAATGAAGCATATCTTCAATTACTCCACCCAGACGATCTGGAAAATTACATTCAGTTGACTACTGATGCCATCCGCAACAGCCATTCATACGAGGTCAGTTACCGAATTCTTCGTTCCTCTGGTGAATGTATCTTTGTGGTCGAACGTGGGGAAGTTCAGCTCGACACACACCATAAACCAGTTCGCTTGACCGGTACTATACAGGATGTCACGGCCTTAAAACAGTTAGAAAAAGATCAAACCTTACTGGTAACCGCCATTGACCAGGCCTCAGAGAGTATCATTATCACAGATATTGAAGGAAACATTCAGTACGTCAACCCGTCTTTCGAGCGACTCACCGGCTACAGTAGCGATGAAGTTTTAGGGAAAAACCCCCGTATCTTCAACAGCGGCCTGCAAGATCTGGAATTTTACAAGCAACTCTGGAGCACCCTCCTCCGGGGGGAGGTATGGCACGGCCGCCTGAGCAATAAGAAAAAAGACGGTACTCTATTTGAGGAAGAGGCTACCTTCTCACCGATTAAAGATGAGCGCGGCAGGATCATAAACTTTGTTGCAGTCAAGCGGGATATCAGCAAAGAGATGCTGCTGGAAAAACAACTCCGGCAGGCTGTAAAAATGGAGGCAATCGGCACTCTTGCTGGAGGAATTGCCCACGATTTCAACAATATCCTCGCTGCAATACTTGGCTACGGAGAAATGGCTAAGGCCCAACTTCCTGAGGAGAGTCTGGCGAGAAAAGATATCGAGCAGGTGATGAGGGCCGGAACCAGGGCAAAGAACCTGGTTAAACAGATACTCACCTTCAGTCGACAAGGGGAGGAAGAGTTTACCACTCTCCAGCTGCCACCTCTCATCAGGGAGGCCCTGCAATTACTCCACTCCTCCCTACCGACTACGATCCAGATCCAAAAGCAGATTGACGATAATTGCCCTGCAATCCGGGCAAATACCACCCAGATGCATCAGGTTCTAATGAATATCTGCACCAATGCAAAACACGCCATGGACAAGTGCGGCGGTATCCTCAGCGTAACCCTCTCGAAAGTGACTATTACAGAACAGGGACAGATCAGCGCCTGCCCCCAGCTGGAAAAAAGAACCTACCTTGATCTCAGTATTGAGGATACGGGCTGCGGGATGGACACCGTTACCCAGGCCAATATTTTTAATCCATTTTTTACCACTAAGGAGATTGGAAAGGGTACAGGACTCGGACTAGCTGTAGTCCATGGCATTATAAAACAGCATCAGGGTGCGATCACTGTTGAAAGTACACTCGGTAGGGGCAGCCTGTTCCATATCTACCTTCCGGCCCTGAACCAGGAAATAGTGTCAGCCTCACCCGCCGCAGTCACACCGCTGCCACGAGGAACGGAACATATACTGCTTGTTGACGACGAGGAAGCCATAACACGCATGACACAACGTATGCTTACTACCCTTGGCTACAATGTTACGGCCTTAAATAACAGCATTCAGGCCCTCAATACCATCAATACCAGCCCTGACACCTTTGATATTCTTATAACCGACATGACCATGCCTGGTATGACCGGGGCTACTTTGGCTGAAAAGATACTGATCCGGCAACCGGATTTTCCCATCATACTGTGTACCGGCTTTAGTGAAAGCATGGACGAGGGTCAGGCAAAATCCCTTGGAATACGAGAGTTCATCATGAAGCCAATCCTCAAGGAACAACTGGCAATCACCATTAGAAAGGTGCTGGATCATGGCTAACGTCTTTATCGTTGATGATGATTTGATGTTGCAGGAGATGCTCAGTAGCCATCTGCAACGGGAAGGACACAGTACCTCCTGTTCCTCCACTATTCGTGATGGGATAGAGCAAGTCATGACCGGAGAATATGACATCGTTTTTCTTGATGTGCAGCTCCCTGATGGCAATGGTCTGGAATTTATACCACAGTTCAAGGCAGCAACATCATCTCCAGAAGTCGTTATTATAACCGGCAAGGGTGATGAAAATGGTGCGGAGAAAGCCATTGTAAGCGGGGCCTGGAACTATATAGAAAAACCCGATGTAATAAAAGAGGTGCTCCTCAATCTGACCCGTATCATGCAGTATCGTGAGGAGAGGAGCAAGGCCAGGAAAATCCCCCTGGTATTAAAACGAAACGCCATAATTGGGAACAGTCCCCTCCTGAATAGCTGCCTGCATCATATAGCCCATGCAGCAGTATCAGATGCCTGTGTTTTAATCACAGGAGAAACGGGAACAGGAAAAGAAATTACCGCAAAGACTATCCATGAGAATAGTCTCCGGGCAGGTAACAACTTTATAGTCGTTGATTGCGCCGCCCTCTCGGAAGATCTTATTGAAAGTATCCTGTTTGGCTATGTGAAGGGAGCCTTCACCGGCGCCGCAAGAGACAGGGAGGGCCTTATTTCACAGGCAGATGGAGGTACCTTATTTCTAGATGAAATAGGTGAACTACCCGTCCACCTTCAAAAAAACTTTTTACGGGTACTCCAGGAACACAGGTATCGACCAGTGGGCTCCACACATGAAATAGAGAGTAATTTCAGAATAATTGCAGCTACAAATATTGATATTGAAGCGGCCGTTCAGCAGAGGAAATTTCGCAACGATCTCT
>CAYWMZ010000246.1:0-4413 GCA_964459485.1 uncultured Desulfocapsa sp.
CACCCAGCGAGTGGGATCTTTTTGGAATGCGTTAATCAATAGATTGATACTGTTGGTTTGTAGCAACGGCTGGTCACCGAGAATAAACATTGCGCCTTCATATTGGTCGCATTGCGCCAGTGCCTTCAGCCCGGTTTGCAGGGAAGTCCCGTAGCCTTTAGTGGTTTGCGGGGCATTGACCACCAGTGTAGATCTGCATAGGATGTTTTTCTCAATTTCGCAGCTATCAGCTCCCAGTACCAGGATCAAAGGAGAGAGGAGGCTGTGGTGTGCGGCATCAATAACATGTTGCAGGATAGCTTTGCCCCGAAAGGGCAGCAGCAGCTTGTTTTGCCCCATGCGGCTACTGTTGCCAGCGGCAAGGATGATTCCGGGAAGGGGAACGGTGCTCATAGGCACTTTATTGCAGTCACTTGGTCTTTTTCAGGTAGTTGTATACGGTACATTTGGTGACATCCATCAGGGTTGCCACCTCTTCCACGGCACCTTTGAACTGAAAGATTCCGTTGTTTTTCATTGTTGCAATAAATCGGGTCTTTTCATCTATGGACATGGCATCCGGCTGCGTTCCGATCTCTTCCACTGCTTGGCCAAAGAGGGTGCGAACCGTATCTTCGGCAGAATTGCTGTAGGTCTCCTTGCTTGGGTAGATCCCGGTTTCCAGGTCATGAATAAAGGGCAGCAGGGATTGAATGGCATTGAAGTATGAGGTGGTATCAAGGTTGATACAGAGGGCAGCTACAGCGTTGCCGCCACTGTCATACATGATGGTGGCGGTGGATTTGAGACATCTGCCATCGGGCGTTACGGACTTATAGTTATGGCAATGCCCCCCCGAGGACGCTCCCTGTTGCAGAAGCTTTATCAGGAGGTTGGTGGCGGGTGCTCCAAGTTTTCTGTCTGTGATATTGCCCTGTTTGTAGACAAGGGACTTCTGAAGGTCGGTTAGATCATGGATAACCACCTCGCAGTTGGGCCCAAAGAGTGCATGGATGGCATCGGCACTCTGCCGCAGGTTGCGCAGGATCTGCTCTTTTTCAGATGTTAATGTGGAGGGGTTCATGAGTCTTCGGGTCTCTTTTATTTCTTGTTGCGATATTTTTCAATATCTCCGTATTCTCCATACCATACTGCATCTCGAAAGGCACGGGGAGAGGTGTTGCCTTCGGTACTTACCAGCAGCACAATGGAATCTTTGCCAAGGCCGAGATGTTGCCGCAGAGTTGCTGCATTCCCCTCTTTTGACTCCATCAGCAGGTGTAGCAGGCCGGTGGTCACGGCTCCGGATTCACCTGAGATGATAACCGGGTCCCCTTTGAGGGGGGTGGCCAGAACACGCATTCCGGTGGCGGCCAGTGTGTCCTGGCAGGAGACAAAGGCCGCAGCATAGTCGCGTAAAAGTTCCCAGCTAATGGTGTTGGGTTCGCCGCAGGCAAGGCCGGCCATCAGGGTATCCAGTGCGCCGCCCACACTGTGCGGTTTGCCATCTCCCGCCTTGGCAGACTGGTAAATACAGTTGGCCTGTTCCGGCTCCACTATGGTGATCTTTGGTGCCCTGTCGCCAAGGCTTGAAACCATAAATCCAAGTACTCCTCCGGCAAAAGAGCCCACTCCGGCCTGGAGAAAGAGATGGGTGGGGGCCGAGACACCCAGCTCCCCCATCTGTTCCATAGCCTCAACCGCCAGGCTTGCATAGCCCTGCATAATCCAGGTGGGGATATCTTCATATCCGGGCCAGGCCGTATCCTGGATGATCACCCAGCCATTGTCCTGCGCCTGGTGTTTGGCAAACCGTACCGCATCGTCATAGTTGAGGTCGGTGATAGTCGCAGTGGCGCCATGGGCCTGGATATTTTTTAACCGTTCCGGGTCAGATCCTTTGGGCATATAGATCACAGCCTTCTGGTGCAGTTGCTGCGCTGTCCAGGCCACGGCACGACCGTGGTTCCCATCGGTTGCGGTGGTAAAGGTGATATCACCAAGCTCTCTGCGAACTGCTTCTGTGCACAGTATTTTCGGTGTAATCTCGGAGATATTACGATTCAGTCTCTTTGCCAGATAGCGGCCAATGGCATAGGAGGCACCCAGTACTTTAAAGGCGTTGAGGCCAAAACGGGTGGATTCATCCTTTACAAAGAGCTTTCCTATTCCCAGATACTCTGCAAGTTTTGGCAGCGCAATAAGGGGGCTTGGGCTGTATTCGCTAAATCCCTGGTGGTAGCTGCGTGCCTGCTTGGCCTCCTGGGCACTGAACATGGAGACATCAGCTCCATGGCCTGGCCGCTTGATGGCTCTGTTGACTATGAAATCAATGGACATGGCTTGTCTCTTTATATGGCGACAATGGCATCAATCTCCACCTTGGCACCAAGGGGAAGAGCCGCAACCTGAACTGTTGCCCGTGCCGGAAAATCACCTTCAAAGAAGCTGGCGTAGACATCGTTGACCACTGCAAAATCACCAAGATCCGTCACAAATATTCCACAGCGAATGACCTTGTCCATGGATGAGCCGGCGGCAGTAACAATGGCCCTGATATTTTCCATGCTCTGTTGGGTCTGTTTGCATACATCCTCCACCAACTCCTTGGTTTCAGGATTTAAGGGAAGCTGTCCAGATACGTAGAGGGTGTCGCTATGCTGGACTGCCTGGGAATAGGGGCCGATTGCGGCGGGTGCCTTGTCGGTGGCGATGATTTTTTTAGACATATGAGATCTCCCGATGATAGAGTTATGGAAAGGAAAAATATAAGTATACAACACTATCTCTTTTTATAAAAATTTAAAGTTTTTGTGGCAAGGGAAAAACAGTCAGGGGCGTAAAACATATTTTTTGGTGGGTGCGCTCTCTGTGTGATATCGTTGTGATATCGTGCAAAGTGGTCGTAGTTGGCTCTCTTTCTGAGATGCGACTAAATGGCATTTTAAAAGAAAGTTGACAGAAAATTATACATTTTGTAAAAAGATTGGAGTTGAGAAGTATTCTGAAAATGATCATCATAGCTCCCCTGTCGAGCCAGAACTTCCTGGTATCGCAGAAGTTGCGTACAAATATGAGAGTAAAAATTCCATGGCCACAATTGATTTTGACAAGATATACGAGCTTTCCCAAAACTACGAAGCAGATATGACCAGATTCCTCCGTGATATGGTCGCCATCCCCAGTGAGAGTTGCAATGAGGAGAAGGTTGTCCTCCGTATCAAAGAGGAGATGGAGAAGGTGGGTTTTGACAAAGTAGAGATCGATCCCATGGGAAATGTGTTGGGCTATATTGGCTCCGGCCCACGCCTGGTGGCCTTTGATGCCCATATCGATACCGTGGGTGTTGGTGTTGCCGGAAACTGGGACTTTGATCCCTATGAAGGCTATGAGGATGATGAGTGCATCGGTGGTCGGGGCACCTCAGATCAGGAAGGCGGTATGGCCTCCATGGTCTATGCCGGAAAGATCATCAAAGATCTGGGCCTTGCGAGAGAGTACACCGTGGTCATGGTGGGAACCGTTCAGGAAGAAGATTGTGACGGACTCTGCTGGCAGTATATCATCAAGGAATCTGGCATTAAACCGGAGTTTGTCGTATCCACCGAACCAACCGATGGCGGTATCTATCGTGGTCAGCGGGGCCGTATGGAGATCCGAGTCGATGTGGAGGGTGTCTCCTCCCATGGTTCTGCACCGGAACGTGGTGATAATGCCATCTTCAAGATGGCAAAAATTCTCTCAGAACTTGAAGTTTTGCACACCGAGCTTGCAGATGATGCATTCCTCGGCAAGGGCTCGCTCACCGTCTCTGAAATCTTTTACAGTTCTCCATCACGCTGCGCCGTGGCCGATGGCTGTTCCATCTCCATTGATCGCCGCCTCACCGCAGGCGAAGATGCCAAACTTGCCCTATCGCAGATTGCAGAGCTGGAGGCCACCAAGGCTGCCGGTGCCAAGGTGAGCATGTACAAATACGATACTCCGGCCTACACCGGGCTGGTCTATCCCACCGATTGCTACTTTCCCTCTTGGGTTGTGGCCAGGGACCACCCGGTAGTAGAGGCGGCGGCTGCTGCCTATTCCTCCCTCTTTAAAACGGCACCCCGCATCGATAAGTGGACCTTTTCCACCAACGGAGTGGCTATCACCGGGATGCATAATATCCCAACCGTGGGCTTTGGTCCGGGCAAAGAGGCCCAGGCCCATGCCCCCAATGAAAAGACCTGGAAGGCTGACCTGGTGCGCTGTGCCGCACTGTATGCCGCATTGCCCAGTGTCTATGTGAGTCAAAAATAGCCCGGTTGATACTGTGAAAAAACGGCTGGCAGTCATTGCCATAGGCGGCAACTCGCTCATCAAACATCGCAACAAGCAGACGGTGGAGGATCAGTATCTGGCCATCTGTGAGACCATCACCCACCTGGTGGATCT
>CAYWMZ010000247.1:0-4399 GCA_964459485.1 uncultured Desulfocapsa sp.
GTACTACTAAATTGCATGCATATGGCCCCATGGGTCTTGAAGAGTTGACCACGAGAAAGTTTGTGGTCTATGGCCAGGGACAGGTCAGGGCTTGATTCAGAAGACCGCTCTCTTTGGTGGTACCTTTGATCCTGTCCATAATGGGCACCTGGAACTCGCCTGTGCCGCAGGAAGTCTTTACCAGCTTTCAGAGGTGGTGCTTCTTCCTGCGGCAGTACCACCCCATAAGCAGCATCAGGAAATAAGTGCGTTCCGCCATCGGGTGGCTATGCTTGAAATTGCAGTGCATAGCAATCCGCTGCTTCATATTTCTCCGCTTGAACAACTCCTGCCATCCCCTTCCTATACCATCGATACTCTGAACTATATGCAACTCCATTCTGCTGCAGAGCTTGAGCTGTATTTCATCATAGGAGTTGATGCCTTTCTTGATATTCTTTCCTGGCGCAGCTATAATAAGATTCTGGAAATCTGTGACTTTATAGTTTTCTTAAGAAATGGCTACCAGGAACAGAGGCTCTATACACTGTTGTGTTCGATGGGCTACCAAAAAGATGGTCGAAGGTGGTGCCGGACTTCATTTGCAAAATATATTTACACCCCTAACGTGAGCCTACCTGCTGTGTCTTCTTCTCAGGTTCGTGACAAGGTGAGGCAGGGCACTTCTTTGAAGGGGATTGTTCCTGATGATGTTGCAAATTATATATATGATAACTCTTTGTATATTGACTGAAGAGTAACCTCTATCTCAAGTTAGTCTGCGGTGGCTAAAAGAATACCCTTCAGCTCTGTTTTTTTCTGGACTTCACACCTGTAGAAGTGAGGTGGGAGGTGCTGACCGGAAGCCTTGTGAACAGGGAAAAAAACATTTTGATGAAGAGAAAAATTGACTTCCCTGTGCCAATACATGCTATAATACCTAAATATAATGGAGAGATTTTGGGTTTTTATAATTTCCCCTCACCAATTTTTTGAATAAGTAACCATCTATGAACGCAAGTAATAATTTTAAAAAGCCGGTAACAATCCTGATTGTTGATGATTCCTGGGTTTTACGGCGGGTCTTGCGGGGAACGCTTTCCCAGCGTGACGATGTGGAACTGGTGGGCGAAGCAACCAATGGTATCGAGGCCTTGGAGATGATTCTCAATCTGCGGCCGGATGTGATTCTGCTGGACATGGAAATGCCGGTGATGGATGGGATGACCACCTTGCAGCACCTGATGATCCAGACCCCCACTCCCACCGTAATGCTCTCTTCCTTGAGTAAAAAGGGGACGGCAAGGTGCTTTGATGCCTTGAAGTATGGGGCTGTTGATTTTGTATCAAAAAACAGCTTTTTTCAGGGTATGGATGGTGCTGCCCATTCTAAGCTCGTACTGAGTAAAGTATTTGCTGCTGCCGGGATGGTAGTTCGTTCCATTGATCCCATGCACCAGAGTTCGAAGTCAGATAGCAATTATAAAAAGAAGGAAAAGTTTATATTTTGTGAAGAGTGTGGCACCCGTCATATTTTAAAAATATGGCCTCCTAAAGAAGACACTATCCGTTGTAAAAAGTGTAACGATGAGATCCCGTTACTTGCCAACAAACGTTTTAGACCTATGAATTACCTCACCGTAATGGGAGCAGGTGATGGAGGATATGCCAATCTCCTGAAAATTATCCCTGCCCTGAATCCTGAGATGGGGGGGGCGCTTTGTTTGATGATCCGGGATAAGCCAAGGCGAGTTGAGTCTTTTGTGAAATATCTGGATGCAATCTGTGATTTTGAGGTTCTTTTGGGACAAAATGGAACCATCCTTGAGGGTGGTAGTTGTTATGTGTTTTCCGGCACAGACCATGTAAGCCTCTCTCCCTATTCAGGGAACTACAGTTTTGTGATGAAACCCCTTGAACCTGAGGAAGATGCGGAATGTATAAACGAACTGATGGGATCTGTGGCATCACTTCTTAAAAACAGGGTAGCCGGGGTGTTGTTGTCTGGTGTTGAGACTGATGGAAGCAAGGGGATGGACACCATCGCCCAAGAGAAAGGTACTTGTTTTGTACTCAACCCAGCCCATTGCTTTCAAAAAGCAATGGGAAGCCAAACCCTTTCCCGGCAAATGCTTCCGGATGCTCTCGATGAGGCCGAACTTGCCGCAGAGATTCAAAAATGTCATATGGCCTACAAAGATAATGTTAAAACTGCCTGATTCCCCTCATAAATAGAATATGAAAGACAAAAAGCTGAAGGAGCATAATGCTCCTGCTGAACGGAGAGAGTACCGACGGGTTCCACTGGATATGGATATCGGAGTATCACTCCTTGAGCCTGAGACTGAAAAATCAAATAGCAGCGGTGTTTCTTGCCGTGGTCGGGATATTAGTGGTGGTGGTATTTCATTTTATGGATCTATCCGTTATGAGAATGGCAATATTCTTCGCCTTCGGATAGCCCTGGGAGATTCTGTTTCAGGATCAGCCACGAGTGCCATTCGGGTAATGGGGAATGTTATGTGGTGTAAAAAGCATAGCGATACGGATGGTTATGTTACGGGTGTTCAGTTTCTCAATATTTATGAAGATGATTTTAATAGTCTCAATGAGTATGTACTGAAGATGCTCTAGGATTGAAGATAGGTTGCAAGGACTGTTTCTGGCTTTGCAGGAATCATCGAAAAAGACTGTACCATAGGTCTTTGTTATATTGCACCTTTACTGTTGAAGAATAAATCCAGAAGAACAGGCACTGTTTGTAGTGAAAGGGAAGATCAGGACTGTTGCAGTAAGCTGTTTATGCAGCGGGGGATATGGTCGCCAAGTTCTGAGGCACTAAACCCAAAACCTTGCTCTTTAAAAAGGATATCACCCGCCATGCCATGCAGGAACACTCCTGCAGCAGCGGCCTTTTCGGCATTAAGTTTCTGGCAGAGTAGTCCACCAATAATGCCGGTCAGTACATCCCCCATCCCCCCGGTGGCCATGCCTGGGTTGCCGCTGGTGTTAATATAAGTGAGACCACTGGAAGATGTGACAATGGTTCCAGCACCTTTAAGAACCATGATACAATCGTTGCGGCCAGTGCCGTAAATTCTTGATGCCTCTCTGGCAGCTTTTACCCGGTTATCCTGAATAGCTCCAATGGAACAACCAAGAAGTCTGGCCATCTCTCCCGGGTGGGGAGAAAAAATTCTGGGGCCTGCTGCTGAGGGGAGGTTTCTACGATTTTGAGCAAGGATAGTCAGGGCGTCAGCATCGAGTACCATGGGGAGTTTCACAAATTCATAAAGATTGAGGATCAGTTCTGTTGTGGCAGGATCTGTCCCAATGCCAGGACCAATGATGACTGCATTTTTTGTCTGCAAATTTTCGACGATGAAGTCCAGATCAGATATGTGCAACAAGGAACTGGACTCAGGCAAAGGAACGGTCATCGCCTCTATCAGTCGGGATTCGTAAATTGAGTTTAACTCTGCTGGTGCAAAGAGACTCACCAGTCCGGTTCCGGCACGAAGTGCACCTTGCACGGACAATATGGCAGCCCCAGTCTTTCCTTTGGATCCAGCAAGGACAGCGAGGTGGCCATGGCTGCCCTTGTGGGCATTTGCTGCCCGCTGTAGTGTGGAAACAAGTTTGGCGGCACTGCTCTTGTCCAACAGTTCAGTTGCAATTTTTGCCCTTTCCAGGGCCTCGGGTGGGATGCCAATATCCAGAACCTTTATTTTGCCACTGTACTCCGGGCCGTGGTGTAGGACATGGCCAGGTTTGGGGCAACCGTATGTGGCGGTGAAATTAGCGCGTAGACTTGTTCCGAGTACCTTACCGTTATCGGTGTCCATTCCAGACGGGATATCAACCGCTATCACCGGAATCCCTCGAACAGATTCAGAATTGTTGATAAACTTTATTGTTGCGGCAAACTGGTCGGTGACCGGACGTTTAAGCCCCGTTCTGAATATGGCATCAACAATGGCGTAGCATGGGTTACCCTGATTCAGGAACTGTTTGTACAGGACAGGGAGCGTCTCTACCCTGGCTGCAGAGTCAATAATATGGAAGGGCAGACGCAGTTTTTTGACAATTTGCATATTGGCGGCTGCGTCACCACTTAAAGAATCCGGATTCACCAGGAAAAAGAATATGGGGCGGCATCCCCTCTGGTGAAGATGTCTGCCAATGACTAAACCGTCCCCCCCATTATTGCCAGGGCCAATAAATATAAGGGCAAAAGAGTTGCTGGGGTCGCCCAACTCCTTTTCCATCATCTGTACAGTTCCAAGCCCGGCGTTCTCCATAAGAACCATTCCAGGAATGTGGTAGTCGTTTATGGCACATTTGTCGAGGCCCTGCATCTCAGTAGCATTTGGTAACTTCATTGGCAGATCCGTTTAGAAAAGAAATGGCCTCGGGGAAC
>CAYWMZ010000248.1:0-4393 GCA_964459485.1 uncultured Desulfocapsa sp.
TCAGGTAATGGATCACTCCACTCTGACGGATAACTCCGGGAGGAAGGCGGATTTTCGTAACGTCATTATTATTATGACCAGTAATGCCGGAACCCGGGAGATGTCTGCTGCCCCCATCGGTTTTGTGGCACAGACCAAGGGGCGGGAACAGAAGGCCTTGAAAAGCCTGTTCTCTCCCGAATTTCGTAATCGCCTGGATGCCAGTATCTCCTTTAGTGCGCTGGACGCAAAGTCGGTGGAAAAGGTGGTTGATAAACTAATCACAGAACTGCAGGTGCAACTGGCTGAACGCAAGGTCAAAATCAGCCTCACCGCAGCCGCTAGGAGCTGGCTTGCCAAGACCGGCTACGAGCCAGCATACGGTGCCCGGCCCTTGCGCCGCCTGATCTTAAAAGAGATTGGTGACACCCTCACCGATGAGATCCTCTTTGGGGAACTTGTGGGGGGAGGAGAGGTGACGGTGGGGCTGCGGCATAAAAAGCTCACCTTCAGCTATCGTCACGATAAGTAGTCTTTCCCATGTTTTCCGAGATGATTGCGGGGCTCAGGTGCGGGATTCTGCCGGAGCCCGGCCCCTTACGTGGCAGATGTCATGCGGCCATCACCAAGAAACTGGCCTTTGTGCGTCTGCCTCCTGTGTACTGGGAAACAGATCCTAAACGCAACCCGGATACTCGCCATCTCTTGTGGGCCATACTCCTGCTGCGGGATGAGGATATGCTCGATATCCTTAAAGGAATCATCCTTATGGAACAGGCGGAGCGTCAAGGCCTCTCTTTGGAGGCATTTATGGCGCAGAGCCTGAGCACCCTGTTTGATCTTGCCCCCGAGCCCCATTTTCGCAGACTCCTTGAGGAGCGTCTTGCCGGTGTAGGGGAGTGATTGCAGGAGTTCCTCATTTGTGTTCTTGCCGGAAATAGGGTAGATATGGAATAAGAAAGACATTCTTTGTACCCAAACCGTATTCTTCAGCTAAACTCCATCATTTTTTTGTAAGGATCAAATGTATAGTAGCTACTTTGGACTCACAGAAAAGCCCTTTGCCACAGACCCGGACGCACGCTATTTCTATGAGAGTGAGCCCCACCAGGAGGCCCTGGAACATCTCCGTAATGGGATAGGTCGTGATGGCTGCTTTATTCTACTCACAGGAGACGTTGGGACCGGTAAGACTACTGTCTGCCACTATCTCCTTTCTGAAATCAGGGATTCTATCTTGATTCCTAAACCGCGTCTCACCGTGGCTGAATTACTGGCCGGTATCTGTGAAAAACTTGGCATTTCCTGTGATGTGGAGGGAGCTGGAATCAGTTCTTGCCGTGAGCAAATAAGGGAATACCTTATTGCCGCAACGGCAGAGGGCAGGCGTGTGGTTCTCTTTATTGATGAGGCCCAGAATGCCAGTGGAGATATCTTCGGCGAGCTCTGTCTCCTGGCAGACTTTGAACATGAACAGAAAAAACTCCTGAAGATTGTGCTTCTCGGACAACCGGAGCTGCGCCAGATTCTGGAGCAGGTGGAGGCGGGGGCTCTGCCCCTTGGGGAACGAATCAGCGCAAGATATCATCTCCTGCCTCTTAATCGAAAAGATTGTGCATCCTATATCGTACATCGTCTGGCTGTGGCTGGGGAGCGAACCAGGATCTTCTCCCATTCTGCTCTCTCCAAGGTGTATAGGCTCAGTGGCGGTGTCCCCCGTCTTATTAATGAGCTGTGTGACCGTGCCCTACAGGCGACCTATCAGAATAGGGAATATCTGGTGACCCCTGCCATGCTTGAGGGCGCTGCCCGTGAACTTGCAGGTGATGTTGGGGGATTCAGGAGAACGGGCAGTCGCAGACAGCTCTGGACCAGACTTCTTGGCGGGGCGCTGCTTTTTCTTGGCCTGTTCGGAACCCTGTCCTGGTACCTGAGCCAGCGTCAATCCGAGCCCCCTCCCCGGCCAGCAAAGCAGGATATTGCAATTCAGAGCCTTGAGGTGGAGGGGGATGAAGAAGAACCACCGCAAGCTTCGGCCCGGATCCGAATTTTGCCGCTTGAGATTCGTGACTAGGCGGGTAAGGATCAATTGAATTCCCTTGTAAACAGCGTATCGATCTGGTTTCAGGCCCTATCCCCAGGAGTACAACTGTTCGGTGTGGCGGCGCTGAGTTTTCTCTGCGCCTCCTTCCTTGCTGCACTTCTGCTGTGGGTGCTTCTGCAAAGGCAAAATCGGGAACTGTGCCGCAGCCACGAGAAAGATGTCGTATTTGCCAGACAACTCTCCACGGATCGTCTCGCCGCTGCTGAACGTATCGTCCAGGGGATTCGTGAGCAGTGTCGGCAGCTGCAAGGTGAGAAGGTGGCACAGGCTGTGTTGCTGGATGAACTGAAAGAGCGGGAGGCCGATCTTCGAACTGATGTGAAGGGCCTGGAAACCCGGCTTGAACAGGAGCAGCTGCGGGCTGATGAGAAGCTGGAGCTGCTAAAAGGGGCCAGGGAAGAGCTACGGCTCCAGTTTACAGAGCTTGCAGCAACGGTTCTTGAAGAAAAGAGCAGCCATTTCTCCAAAGAGAGTCAGGAGAAACTCACAATCCTCCTGAACCCCTTCCATGAAGAGCTGTCCGCATTTCGTGAACGGGTGGATACTATCCATCACAACGAGACCCGGGATCGTGCCGCCCTGCAACGTGAAATCGCCTCTTTGCGCACTATTAATCTCCAGATGAACGATGAGGCCGTTAAGTTGAGTCGGGCTTTAAAAGGGGATAAACGGATACAGGGCAGCTGGGGAGAGATGGTGCTGGAAAGGGTTCTGGAACAGTCGGCCCTGCGCCAAGGTGTTGAGTTTGAAACCCAGGTCGTTCTTCATGACCAAGAGAGGCGGGTGCAAAGGCCTGATGTGATAGTCCACCTCCCCGAGGGACGCGATATTGTCATCGACTCCAAGGTGTCCTTTGTTGCCTGGGAACAGTACGTCAACTGTGATGACGAGAAGGAACAGAGCATATTCCTGGCTGCCCATGTGAAGGCCATTCGGCAGCATGTAAAGTCACTTGGCGACAAGGACTACTCCTCCCTCCCCGAACTGCGCTCCCTCGATTTTGTCCTGATGTTTATGCCGGTGGAGGCTGCATTTCTTGCCGCCTTTCAGAGCGATGATGCTCTCTTTGCGGAGGCCATGAGGCGCAAGGTTATCCTGGTTGGCCCCACCACCCTGCTCAGCACTCTGCGCACCATAGAGAGTATCTGGCATTATGAGCGACAGAGTAGAAATGCCCGGGAAATTGCCGAAAGGGCCGCTGCGCTCTACGATAAATTCTGCTCCTTTAACGAAGATATGGAACGTATGGGTAAACAGATCCACGGTCTCCAGAACAGTTACGACACTGCCATGACCCGTCTCAGCCGGGGGCGAGGAAATTTGATCTCACGGGTTCAGCGTTTTCCTGAGATGGGAGTAAAGGTCAAGAAGAATATTCCAGAGAGTATCCTGCAACAGGCCGATGTGGATCATGGTAGGAGTGAAGAAGCGGCGGTAGTGTAAAAAAATGAGAGAACAGTTATCATTATTATCTTTACAAGGGTAAAAAAATAGGCCATAGTTGGATTTATGGATGGTTGCCATGGGATTTAATAAATCTTTTACGTTCAGCTATGGAGAAAATTATGTGCCAGGAAGTAAAAAAAACATGCAGTTGTGGACAGAAGGATACCACCTTCCACCTTCGTGATAATGTTATGGGGCAGGAGGTTATCGATCGTCTGTTTTGCCCGAATTGTTCCCCTTCCCAGAAGTTTGACATTGAAACAATGGTAATGGATAATGGCTGGATTATTGAATATGATATGGATCTTGCCAGGATGTTTGCCATCACCAAGTTGAGTATGGATCCGGCCCATGTAAATCCCGGATTTCTCTTTGACGAGGGCTATGTGACCTGGCGGGAGATGTATCCGGGAGAGACCGTGGATATCACCGAAGAGCGCAATACGATCATTGCCATGAAAGACAGTGATCCTAGGGAGTACCTCACGGCCATCAACTCCTGGGCCGTGGAGAGGATACAGCGCCTTAAAGACGATGGTTGGCGTAAGGCGGTTCAGGCCTGTTAGCTATCTAAGTATCACAGTTTAAAATGAAGTCTAAGCGCCTGGGGCCGGAGTCCCAGGTGCTTTTTGGCGTTTCGTGTTTTATGGAGGAAAAGGGCCATGGTCAAGGTAAAGTATAGCATATATAACCTTCTGATTTTCATCGGGGTTTATATTGTAGTGCTGCACAGCATGGGCGGGCTGTCGCTGGCAGCGACTGCCACTCCAGCGAAGGGACGCTACCAATGGATCACGGCCAATATGGAGTGGACTGGTGACTACGATAAAATGGTTGAGGATCGTGTTGTCCGATTTCTTCTCC
>CAYWMZ010000249.1:0-4391 GCA_964459485.1 uncultured Desulfocapsa sp.
AATGCTGATGGTAAAACCGGTGCCGTAGGGTGATTTATTGTCAGACACCATCATGGGCAGTTCCAGTTTATCGATCAGATCGGGACTGAGGGTCAGGCAGATAAGCCCACGACCGTGCGTGGCCATAAAGTTAATGGCCTCAGGGCTAACGGCAGATGCCGCCATATAGAGATCGCCCTCATTTTCCCGATCTTCATCATCCACCAGGATAACCATCTTCCCAACTCGAATATCCTCAATTACTTCCTCAATTGTACTAACAGCCATAACACACAACCCATTTAGTAAATTTTGCTTCGGGTAAAACCCGGTATAGATTTAAAAGAAACCGTTTTCTGCAAGGAATGCTGGATTAATGCCACTGCCCTTAGTGGTTGTGGCACCAGCGCCTGTTTCCCGTGGCAGGAGCATCTTTTCCACATATTTCCCAATGATATCTACCTCAATATTCACCGCACTACCCCGGGCCAAGAGACCAAGGCTGGTCACTTGCAGGGTATGGGGGATGATAGATACCTCAAAGTCGTCCACTGTACAACTATTTACGGTAAGACTCACCCCATTAATGGTGACAGATCCTTTATCAATGATATACCTGGAGAATTCTTTAGGGTACCCAAAGGAAAAGAGAGTAAAATCCCCCTTGGGCTGACGCTCCCTCACCGTGGCAACACAATCCACATGGCCGGAGACGATATGCCCACCCAGTCTGTCGGTGAGTTGCAGGGCCCGCTCCATATTCACCGTGCCCCCTACACTGAGCTTGCCCAATATGGTGCGGCTCAGACTCTCGGGAGACACATCCACACTGAACTTACGCCCATTTATATTATAGGCAGTGAGACAGACCCCGTTCACAGCAATGGACTCTCCCTCTTGCGGGTCGGTGAGCTCAAAGCCCGCCTCTAGGTCAAAAGTCATCCCACCACCCGCATTCCGTTTGGCCAGTAACTTCCCTGTACCTTCAATGATTCCGGTAAACATCGTATCAGATTCGGAGTGCCCTTAAGCAGCAGCGTCCGCCTCAAGCTCCTGGGCACGAGTCAGGAAGGTCTCTGCAATATTTTTATGCTTATAGTTGGTATGAATGGAGGCAATGGTACGATAAGTGTCCGCAGCCTTGCCCTTTTCTCCCTGGGCCAAATAAATATCGGCAATGGTCTCCATGCTGGCAATAGTACCTTGGGGGTTATTATTGATATTATGGGTCTCAACCATATCAAAACAGAGTTCCAGGGCCTTATCGTTCTCATTTAAGCCACGATGCACCACAATCAGCTGCATGGACAGGGCCAGAATACTCATGGGATCATCAAAACGTTCACAAATCTTCCAGGCACGCCTATAATGATCCTTGGCCTTGACGAAATCTCCTTTTCCGAGGCAGACATTTCCTAGCTGATTTGAGGCATTGGCAATGCCATCCTGATGTTTCTTCTCTTCATAGCCACGCAAGGCATTGTGAAAAGCCACAGCCGCCTGGGTGAGGTCTTTGTCTTTAAGAAATTCCAAACCATCATCATAGTCTGCCTGAATAGGATCGGAGGAACGTTTCTTCTTCTCTTTCTCACCTGCCTTCTGGATATCAGCCATGGGCTGTATATTGCTTATCATTGTACTATTCTCCTGCACTGGCCTGACCTGAATGAAACGAAAAAAGCCGATCCCCGGTCATGTCATTACTGCTCACAAAGGCCTTTTATATTAATTATAGTTGTATCAGTCAGAGGAACGGATCTGCCCTAGGGCCACCTTGACCAGATCCGATACGGTGTACGGTACAGCCACCCCGTCTTCCCAGATAACCAGGGTTTCCTGATCATTACTCAGCTCCATAAGCTGCATACTCACTTCACTGGCCCTGATCCGTCCCAGGAGTTGTACCACCTGACCACGCATCTCCACCTTGGGATGTTGTAAGAAGTGGAACAGATTGAAAAACGGGGTCTCCCGAATCAAATCTGGACGTTTCTCGGCAATCCGTGAAAGCGCCCAAACCACTTGCACCTGAGTGGAGTCATCCCCCATATAATTCAAGAGATGCCGGGTAAAAGCACCAAAGATATCGGGCCTGCCTGCTATCACCTCCCCCAGAGTCTCAATCATTCCCCAAGGGGCCGCAGCCGAATCGGAACAAGCCTCAAAGAGTCTGTGAATCAACTCAGAAACCTGTCCCGGCATCTTGGTTGCCACAACAGAGCAGGTCTGGCCGATGATCCAGGCCGTTTTCCAGCGTCTGGCCTCATCAACATCATAGAGCAGCCGCTGCATGAGTCTCAGGGTCTTACGATTGTCATAACAGAGGATCACCAAGGCATCAATGTCTTCAGCATCCCTTGCCGCCTGAACACTCTTCTTGTTAGCCTTAACTTTCACCCGTTTGGGGTCAAGCTGGGGACCTGGAGCAGGTCGTTCAATGACCTCCTTACTATCCAGTATCGGCTTTACTGACTCACGAGCCAAGACCTCTTTCTTGGCCTTTACCCGTTTGGAAATCGCAGCAATCTCGGTGTGAAGGCGTACAAAGTAGAGAACTCCGCGCACCGGCCGCCCATTAATGTTTCTGGTGTTAACCACCTGATGGGTGGTCTCATCATAGTCCTCTACCCTGCCAGTGAGATAGTCATCTTCCGGCATCAGATCCCAGGCAAAGTCCCAGTTATCATCACAAGCGAAGACCAGAGCCTCGACCATGGCGGAACCCACATTATGCCCCGTCGGATCAGAGGTATAAATGGCACCACACTCACAGCGCCCGACCTGAAATTCCTGCATTTTCCGCTCAATGGCGTCCGTTGCCCGCCCTACTTTCTGGCCGCAAAAGGGGCACCATGGAGCTGTAGTTAATTTTTGCTTTTTCATATAAACTATGCGAGTTTTTCTTCAAGTCCTGCAACAAAATTGGGGTCAACAGAATAACCCAGTTCGGTGGCTTTCTCCACATGATTTTTGGCCATTGCATAGTCGCCACTAAAGAAGAGGGCAACAGCCAAGTTGTTCTGGGCAAGGGCAGAATCGGGTTCAAGCTCAGTGGCCTTCCGAGCAGCCTTGAGGGCACGATCATCCTCTCCCTTCATGGTGAGCACAGAGGTGAGGTTCATCCACACGGTTGCAAGTTTAGGATCGTACTGAATAGCCTTTTCGTAGGAAGCTATGGATTTATCCAGTTCACTGCGCTGCTGCCAAATCAGTCCCAGATTGGCATGGGCCTGGGCCGAGGTGTCCGGCTGAGCATTAATGGCCATCTCGTTCAGTTCCTGGGCCTTATCGAGATTTCCTTGACCAAAATAGATGGCACCGAGGTTAATCATGGGCTGATTGGCCTGCTCATCAATCAGCAGACATTTCTCAAGACACTCAATGGCCTTGTCGATCTGACCATCCTTCATGTAAACCAGTCCCAGGTGATGGAAGGCCACCACATTGTCAGGGGCCTGCTTACATTTTTTTTCCATCTCGGCAATGACAGTGGGCAGATCTTCAACCAAGTTTTCTGTGCTGTTTTCTTCTGACATGACTTCCCTCTATTTCAGTATATTTAAAGTATTAAGTTTTAAAGTAAAATTCATATGCAACCAAAGGCACAACAGGAAACACTTAGCCAGGTGTTGCCATATCTGAGCGCCTACACTATAGACACCATCCGCTGACATGCAAGAAGAAATTCATCACATTCCCTTTCAAGCGAGGAAGCTATCGATTAAAATGCTCCCCGCAGGATACTGACAGCTCCTTTTGCTGCTGATTCAGAATTTCTTTGGCACAGGTGACATCTTTTGCTATCTGGGCGGCAAGCTCTTTTATCCCCGGGAACTTCTCTTCGCCCCTTAAAAACCTTAGCAGATTCACCTTAATAGGCTTCCCGTAAATATCCTGATTAAAATCAAAGATATGGGCCTCTGCCACCAGTCGCTCTTCCCCAAAGGTTGGATTGACGCCAATATTAAGAACACCACCATACCCTTTGCCATCACAGATCACCTGACACACATAGACGCCCATCTTGGGGACAAGATCTTCGTGATCCATATTCAAGTTCGCCGTGGGAAAACCGATCTCCTTGCCTCCCCGCTGCTGTCCGAGCTGCACCTCGCCCCGGATCTGATAATAACGTCCCAGGAGTGTCCTGGCATCAGCCATCCTGCCATCCGCCACCAGTTCCCGAACCTTTGTAGAGCTCACCAACATATCTTGCTCGTAGTGGGCCCCAACCACAGTTACCCCAAAATCCTTTTCACGGCCCTGATTTTTCAGAAAATCAATATTCCCCACCCGCCCCTTACCAAAGGCGTAGTCATAGCCCACTACCAGCTCTTTTACGCCGATTGTTTTGCATAAAATATCATCCACAAAATGCTCGGCCGTGATCCCGGCAAATTTTATGGAAAAGG
>CAYWMZ010000250.1:0-4378 GCA_964459485.1 uncultured Desulfocapsa sp.
CTGCAAAGCGGTTGATCTCACGGGACATATAAAAAGCGGACTTTTCAGCCCGCTCATAAAGGGCTTTTAGGCGGAAATGGAGATTATGTCAAACGAGTTTTTGAAGTCCTATCTTTGAAACTTATCCCCATTTCGTTCCTTTTATTCACCGTCATCCCCTCTCCAACACCGTCATGCCCGCGAACGAGGGTATCCACGGGTGATTGTAACGATTTCCTTGTTCATTGTGCTAAATTCGATCCAGCAGAACCTGGCAGAGAGCAGGGCGTTGTGTTCTGCTGAGCTGCATCGTATCGTGGGTACTGCTAGAGGCAGCCTACTATTTCAGATCCTGTCTCTATGATATCACAAAAATCATTGGCTAGGGAGTGTATTTCTCCAATGCTCCAAGGAAATCGGAACTCTTTTCTCTGTATTGCTCGTTTCTGCAGGGATCAGCAATATCTGTGAACATTAAAAAGATTACCATAAACAGCAGTATCTTAAAACAGGTGGAAAGCCTTTGACTTTTGATCCTGCAATCAGTAACGATTAATCTAAGTTTTAAAAAATGGATTTGAGTTCTCTGTATTTCTCACGGATTGAAATGTCTGTAAATGCGCAGATATCAGGCTGGCAGGATAAATTTGGCCAAGCCTGTTATGGAGATAGTAACCTTTAAAGGTGTACACGGGGCATGTTTATGAAAAAGAAACTATTCATATGGGGTCTTGTAGCATTGGCACCAACATCTTCTGTATAACATCTTTGTGAGGGATGAGATAGGGCACATCTGGGATGTGAAGGCAAGGGTTGTTACCTGTACGGCATCGGCTGTACTGAGTTATAAAACAGGCTACTGCTATGCCAAGAGCCATCTTCTGGCGGCCCTGCTTCGGGCTCGGGGGTAGCCTGTGGTTTCTGTTATCAGCGCCTCCGTGTTAATGATAATGGGCCACCCTACTGTCTTCATGGCCTCAATGGTGTGTATCTGGACTCTGTTGGTTGGTATCGGGTGGATGCGCGAGGCAATAAGGAGGGGGTAAATGCCCAGTTTAACCCTCCACAGGAACAATTGGCGTTTGCGGTGACGGATCTTGAAGAAAGGGATTTTCAGGAAGTCTGGAGTGAGCCTCTGCCCCTGGTTGTTGAGGCCCTACAACAGAGCCAGAGTGTGGCAGAACTCTATGGGAATCTTCCCGATATCCAGGTTCTCTCCACCCCCGACGCAGTGTGAACACAAGCCGGTAACTGAACTGGTTACACGAAATGAAGGAGTTTGAAATGGAGTACAGATATATCGGTCGGAGCGGCCTGCGAGTAAGCCCTGTCTGCCTTGGAACTATGACCTTTGGTTCCATGTGTGACAAGAAGACGGCCTTTGCCATAATGGATAAGGCCCACGATAATGGAATCAATTTCTTTGATACCGCCGAGGTCTACCCGGTACCACCACGGGCTGAAACTGTGGGGATTACAGAAACAATTGTGGGTGAGTGGCTTTGTGGCAAAGATCGTGATTCTGTAATTCTTGCCACCAAGGTTGCCGGTGCTGCTTCCGGCTGGTTTGTACCTCCCGTTCGTGCGGGGCTTACTGCCATTGATGCCCACCATATTATCAAAGGGGTGGAGGGCAGTCTCAGGCGCTTGAAAACAGACTATATTGACCTCTACCAGATGCACTGGCCTGACACCGTGGTTCCGAAAGAAGAATCCATGGAGGCCTTTGATCGTCTGGTTCGTTCGGGCAAGGTCAGGTATCTTGGTACCTCCAATGACACTGCCTACGGGACGACCAAGTCCAATATGATCGCCCAGTGTAAAGGCTACAGGCGATTTGAATCCATCCAGAATAACTTCTCGATGCTCAACCGTAGATTTTTAGATGAGATGGTGGAGATGTGCAGGCTGGAAAAGATCTCCCTGCTCCCCTATTCGCCAATGGCTGGTGGGGTACTCAGCGGTAAGTACAATAAAGATCTGAAGGTGGCGGCACGTTTTAACAGCTATATTGAATCAGACGATCCCAGGATACGGGCCATGGCAGGCCGCTTTTTGAACGCAAAAACCCTGGCCGCAACCGCAAGATACATGGAGATTGCGGCGGCTGTCGGAATAAGTCCTGCCACCCTGGCGGTGGCCTGGAGTAAGCAGTTTGACTTTGTGGCCTCCACTATTATCGGGGCGACAACTGTAGCTCAGCTAGATGACTCTTTGACGGCAATGGATCTTGAATTATCTGAGGACATTTGGGCCCAATGCGACGCAGTACACAAAGATATTTTATATCCCATGGGATAGCTGCTTGAGAAAGAAGATGATTCCATATATACAGCCATGGCTGTGGGCTGGCCGCCGGATTTCTTACCCTGATCTGTTTGCTGCTGATCCGGAATAGTCCCCAGGATAGGAGTCTTTCCCTCCCCCTCCCTACATCTTCGATTCGTTAAAGACCCGTAGCATCAGGTAGTAGACTCGCGGGTTCAGGTATTTGAGCCTGACGTAGGTCTTGAGTTTTACCATGGTTGCATCGTGGGTGTCACTATAGTCATCCGTTTTTCCCGGGGTGTATTTATCCAGGCTGGTTTGGTAGAGATAGGCGGCCTTAACGATACCGATAACATGTCGTGGCTCGGGGATGATCTTTTCAAAGGAGGATTTGAATCGCACAATATTAATGATAGTCGGGTCGTATCCCAATGTTTGAAGATACTGACAGCCTTTGTCGATGTGATTGGCAGCAGCAGGGGATGCCACCTGGGTCTGTCCAATATTAATGAGAAGGGCTCCTTTGCAGATGATATCTACATCTTCGGATGAGACATCACTACGGCTGGCAAGAATGGTAGCCAGTGAACAAATATCCAGAGATTGTTCCAGGAGCTCCTTGTTTGAGTCATTGATTTTTTTGAGATTAAGCAGGGTGAGGTGATCGTCGTAGATCTTTTTAAGACGGCCTAGGAAATTTCCCCGTAAAGGGTCACGGTAACAGACTCCGTTGAGAAAATGAACGTCTTGCAGCTTCTCCGTAAAATTTTGAATCAGACTGTCCAGGTTCTTGGTGGCGGGTTCGATAAGTTCTTCCTGGATCGACTGTTTTGTAGCAGCATCTATATTTCCAACTTCAAAGAAGTCGTGTTCCTGGCGGATATCGTCAATGTTCACACTGTCGCCACCCTGGGATGGAATAAGGTCTCCAGTCATTCCTCTGATATTAAAATACTGGTTTACTGGAATGTTCTCGGTGAGGAAATCTATGGGAAGTATGGCACCTGCTGTGATTTCTCTTCTGTGTGTATCTGTATGGGCGAGTGAATTATTCATAGTATTTAGGAATTACAGTTCTCCATCGGCTTCTCCGAATAGACTTTTATCCATGGCTTTCTCCCGTGCGGCCTCTTTGCTGATTTTTCTGGTTTGTACCAGTTCCTGGAGATGACTGTCCATGGTTTGCATGCCAAGGGATTTTCCGGTCTGAATAAGGGAATCCACCTGGGTTATCTTGCCCTCCCGGATGATAGATGCCAGAGCCGATGAGCCGATTAGAACCTCAATTGCGGCACAACGCCCCTTACCATCCCGAGTTTTCAGGAGTTGCTGGGCTATAACTGCTTTCAGCGATTCCGAGAGCATGGTCCGGGTCTGGGCCTGCTGTTCTGCAGGAAAGGCATTGATTATACGGTCTATGGTCTTGGCGGCACTGTTGGTGTGCAGGGTTCCAAAGACCAGGATACCCAGTTCGGCACAGGTGAGGGCCAGGGAGATGGTTTCAAAGTCTCGCATTTCACCCACCAGAATAACGTCCGGATCTTCGCGGTTAGCTACCATCAGGGCTGCAGCAAAACTTTTCGCATGGGTTCCGATCTCCCGTTGGGAAAAGACACATTTCTTATTGGGATGGACAAATTCCAGGGGGTCTTCAATGGTGATAATATGTTTGGGGTGGCGATCGTTGATCAAATCAATGATGGCCGCCATGGTGGTGGACTTACCACTGCCGGTGGGACCGGTGACCAATACCAGGCCCCGTTCGTAATCGGCAAGATCTCTTACCACTTTGGGCATTCCCAACTGATCCAGGGTGAGGATCTCGGTGGGGATAATGCGAAAAACGGCCCCAATACCACGGTGCTGGTAGAGGAAGTTGCAGCGAAAGCGTCCCACACCCGCAAGCTCATAGGCCTTGTCAAAGTCCCTGTTCTCCTCCAGTCGTGTCTGCTGTTTGGGGTCGAGGATTTCGTAGAGGATCTCCTGGTTGGATTCGGCGGTGAGCACCGGGGCATCAAGGGGAACAAGCTCTCCCCTGAGACGGAGCATCGGTGGAAAACCAACCACCATATGGAGGTCACTGGCACCATGTTTCTGCATCTGGCTGAAGTAGGAATCTATCTGTGCCATA
>CAYWMZ010000251.1:0-4377 GCA_964459485.1 uncultured Desulfocapsa sp.
CTGTCAGTATCGCTATGGGCTTCATTTCGTCTCTCCTTGTTGGGTTATTTTTTTTGGGGAAAGTTTCCAGCTATACCCGTAAAGGCTCGTTTAAGTATTTTTTCAAGGGATTTGGGCTTGGGGTAATCACCAAAAACAGCGTCCTCAAGAAGTTCATTTACAATATCCTGGCCAATGCTTTTGTTATGAGAGTGGGGATTCACATTTGTTTTCGAGAATTTTTTTAAAATCGTCCCTGACCACACCGGCATAAGAGTAGTAAGATCAAATATCCTGGAATACACTGCGGTCTCCCGCACCGTTTCATAAACTGTTGTGTACTGCTGCTTTGGGTCCCCGGTTTCAACTTCTGAACGGTGATGGTGGAGGATTCTGTCTTTTACAATTCGTGAGAAGAGTATATAACGTGTCCCGCTGGCTGAAGATTGTAATATGGTGAGAGAGTTGTGACTCAATTCGCCGTCAGTGCTAAAATCGTGAAGAATATCTGAGAATAGTGCTTCTCCAAGCTTTCGGATGATTCTTTGGGGGCTACGGAGAGGGATATCCGGTCTCTTGCGAGTGATGGCATCCGCAACGATCTGCCAGTACTGCTCCTGTTCTTCACTGCTCCATTTCTTATCTGCTGCAGTGATTCCAGCCCAGATCAATCCTCCTTGGAGGAGACTTTCTTCCGTAAAATATCTATTCACAGTGAGACCTGACATATGGGCGGTACAACCGCTCAGGCATACGAAAGAAAACATCAGATATGTCCAGATCGACCTCATCGAATTTTTCCTTTTCTCTTGAAGATTGCCGGTGTCCAGATCCTTTGAGTCTGTAGCCCAACCTGCAAGAGATGGCAGCAGACCTTTTTTAATTATTCATCACCGCCATCACCATCGCTGTCTGTGTCACTATTGCTGTCATCAGAAAACCATTCATCATGGGAAACAAGGGGATCAAGTTGAGTCTTCGGTTGGGCCTTGCAGGGGTTCCTGATGTGAAATCTTGCGGTGAGACCGGAGATGCTCAACAGCACGAAGGCATAACAAAAATAGTTTATGCTATGCCACAGGCTATACCAATGTTTGTTTACCTTCAGATAACGTACTGTACTCCAGTTTAGTCCAGTTTTAATAATATGAGAGTCCATCGGTTTACTAATGAACGCATATGTACTCTTTCCCGTTTCTCCGGTAATGCTTATTGATTCACATGACTGTTGCCATTCGCCTGGTTCCCCCGGTTCTGGGTGCCCTTGTGGCCACATCTTTTGGGCCTGCTCACCAGTGAACACAGCAAACAATCGAAAACGTGAGGCATCAAGGGGCTTGCCAGTGGCCACACTCTCCAGCCATATCTTCTGGAGAGTGTGGCTAACCATAGGGACAGCCAGATAGCTTGATGCTGTGTCTTTATTTCGGTTTGCAATGCTTGCCTCAGGAAATATCGGACAGACATCCTCCACGTTCAGATACGCAGCCCGGGGAAAACCGTCAGCTTCTATTGTCTCAATGGAGACTGTAGTAGGGCTCAGTTCGATCTTTCCTGAAACAATCTCTGTCAGCCATATGACTAAAAAAGCCATACCAATGAACCCTGAAATGAAAATAATCAGAAGGCGAATGGTTCCTGCCCGAAAGTCTTTTCGGGCACGACGCATCCCCTGCATCCTCAGATATTTCCCTTTTTGTTTCACTTTCATTGCTACCCTGTGATCTGAAAGTAGACCTTGAGTGTGGAATTTTCGACATTTAAGACAGTCGGGGATCCAGAAGAATCCATTGCCACCAAAGTATGTTCAACTGTCTGTTTCTGGTCAATGCTGGCCTACAGAAGTGACGTTAACCAGTCGCTCCCCGTAAGGATAAAAGGTGAGGTGAGGGGGGATAAGGTGATAGGTGAGGTGATAAGTAATCGCTTTTTGAGGGAGGGCCAGAGATAAAAAAGTACCCTCAATACACTTCAAAAGCACAAAACTCTTATCACATACCCTGTAAGAAGGTGAATATTACAGCTAAATTGATGCTTTAAAAAATGTCCCCCCACTAGCTTCCCATACATTTGCAGCATTATACAGAACCCTCCCCTGGAAAGTCAATAGTATTCTCCGGGAAAGAAAGCATCGCTACAACAGCCAACTGCAAATTTCAAGAGAAAAGACCTACAAATGGATTTTTATGGGAAAGTCTCATTAACAACATCTTCCCATAAAAATTTACTGAAAGAATCTCAGCGTAACTGGCTTGTAACCAGAAGAAACCCATGCAAAGATGATACTCGGTGTCTGAAACGGGAATACCTGTATCGTCTTCTGGAACTCCAGAATCCTACCCAAAATTCTGTTTCCGGCAGTTATGAACGGTATGACTGGGGCAAACCATCTCTTCATCCCTCTGATCTTGATATCCTCCAGTTAAACGATCATGAAATATATGTTTATGGCATAGCGTTATGGATCATTGATGCAAAGCTGGGAATTATCCATGTAGGAGAAATAGATGGAATATACCCTTTAGCAGATCACAGGGTAAACTATCAGGATGACAATGGCTGTAGTCTCACCATAACCTTTGGCACAAACAATCTTGTTGTCAGTGACAGTAGTGACCCTGACGGAGGCTGGGGAGTTCATGTCACATTTTACGGACAGTATCAGAAAACAGAGTAAGAAGTTCTTTTCGATTCTGTTTATATTGCGAAGAGCAATAAAGACCATTCAGGCAACGACCTGATCTTCCATTCTTTTTCCGGGAAACGCTTGACATTCATATGCCTATTCTGTAATCTCCCCCCAAATTCACGAAGTTACGTCCGGCGCATCAACTCAAGCTATTCTTCATCTGACAGGATTAAAATGATATGAAAAAATTTACTCTGGCATTGTGCTTATTTCCAATCCTACTCATCACTGGATGCAGCGATGCACCGCAAGAAAAAGCCTGCCATATTACAACTGGTGGTCAGGAATTTGTTTACCCTGATTTCAACAAAGAAGCATGTGATCAAGAGGTTCAATCTCTGATCGACAAAGGAATGATTGACGCTCAGTCAGAATGGAAAGTGCCGGCAAAATAGACCGTTACTACTGTTATTCACACGGCAACCAGTCAACATGCGTAAATATGTTCTGGTTTTCACTCTTTATGCATCTACAAGAGCCTGCAGTATAGGACACTCAGCCGATGTCGCATCACTGGAACAACCTGCCAGTAAAACATTCAACGCATCTCGTATTTTTATTAAATCATGGATCCGCTCATTGATATCAGCCAGCTTCGTTTCCGCCCGTTGTCTGATATCGCTGCAAGTAGACTTTGGGTCACTGTGCAAAATGAGGAGCTCTTTAATTTCTTTTAATGAAAATCCAAGCTCTTTTGCCCGCCGTATAAAACGGAGACGCTGTACCGTATTTTCCGGATATTGCCGGTACCCTGCCGCACTTCTTGGTGGAGAGTCTATTAATTCCTGCCGTTCATAAAAACGAACTGTTTCAACCCCGATCCCGGCCCGGCTTGCGACCCTGCCTATGGTCAATGTTTTCATTCTTTCTCCTCTCTGGTTACAGACCCTATAGTCCCTGTACCATACTACAGAGTTAAGGGGAGATTTAACTTATTTGGGTTCATATTGCTAAATCCTCTTGCTAATATCCGCATATGCAGATATGATATCTTGTATGGAAGCAACTGCCCGAACATTAAAAGCCCTTGGGGATGAGACAAGGCTCAGAATACTAGCCCTGCTCAGGCACGGTGAACTCTGTGTCTGTGATATCATGACGACACTTTCCCTGCCCCAGTCTACTGCGTCCCGCCATCTTGCCTACCTGCGGAACAACGGCTGGGTAAGCGGGACAAGAAAGGAAAAGTGGATGTACTATCGATTGATTACAGAGTCGACATTCACCGACCCCGGCCTGGGAGAACAGATCCTGCACTACCTTTCCACACTTGAGCAATCTCAAAAAGACCAGGAAGCATTGCAGGATTATCTTCTGACAAAAGATAAGGAGACCTGCTCCGCCGCCGGATGATTTTCTTTTTTCCACCCATCATATCTGCCTATGCAGATAAGCAATAAAGGATACGACATGCATAAGCCAGCCAAAAAACTCTCCTTCCTGGATCGGTTTCTTACCTTATGGATTTTTCTGGCAATGTTTGCCGGAATTATGACGGGCTATCTCTATCCGGCGATCACCGAGTTCATTCATTCCTTACAAGTGGGAACCACCAATATTCCCATTGCGATCGGCCTTATCATGATGATGTACCCGCCACTGGCCAAGGTAAAATATGAAGAACTTGGCCAGGTCTTCAAAAGCGGTAGAATTCTCACCCTGTCCCTGCTACAAAACTGGATTATCGGGCCGATCCTGATGTTTGGGCT
>CAYWMZ010000252.1:0-4372 GCA_964459485.1 uncultured Desulfocapsa sp.
TTGATTAAAAAGGGCATCCGCCTTGATCTCTTCTATCCCCTCTTCAAGGATCACCGACTCAAGTTTCGTCTCCCTGGGCGGGGAGAAGAGACTGCGATCCATAGCAAGCTCGATGGCTGGCTTGACGATATCGATGGCGATAAATGGAGCACCGGGAGGGTTGCCCTTTATCTGCACCGCAGCTTTTTCAATGTTCCGGATAATATCCATAATGCGACGGTTTTCCAGCCATGCCTGATCGTCGAGGAAGCGGCGTAGCTGTTCAACCAGCTGATTGCCCGTAGTGTATACCTTTTCTCCGGCTTCAAGAAGAAAGAATTTGATCCGGGCGAGGAAGGCATCGGGGTTCAGTTCCTGTATCTCTTCCAGGGCATAGACCCGGTGCAACAGTTCCTGTAGTTCAAGCTGACGGGCAGGAGACATGAGCAGCTCCCAAAAGGATTGAAAACTGCGTCCCTGATCCGAATCCCGTATCACATCCTGATCCTGGAATATCTCATCGAGCAGATCACCTTTTGCCTTGTCACTGGTGGCAATCAGTTCCCTGGTTTCCCGATCCAGGGTACGGAAGTTATACTCTATCTGTCTGAAATCAGCCAGGAGACCACGGGCGGTTTCTTCGGCCTGAAAGAAGCGTTCTTTTACCTGAACCGGATCGTGGGGCAGGATGCCCCTGCTGCGAATCTGTTGGATTTCCAGCTCAATTTGTTCCTTTTGAGCCTCAAGTTCAGCAACTCTTACCTCCGGATCCTTCTCGGTGCGTCGAACAATATCACTTAAAAGATCAAAGACGGTGAGCAGCCGTGATTCTGTGCCCACAAACTGCCTATCCGCAAGACTCTGGAGCCAGTCCACAGCCTGGGCGGCCGCCGGGGTGAGGTCATATTCTGCCTCATCCCCCTGGCGGGGATAAAATTTCCGCAGGATGCCTTTTTCGGGGCTGGCCCACTCGTCCAGATACTTATGGGCACTGCCGGGATAGAGCTCGGAACCATAGATTTCCCGCAGCTTGAAGATATAATCACCGAGTCGGGATTGCAGCTCGGAGAAGGGCAGGGCCCGGATATTTGGTTCGACAAAGACCTTGAAAAGAAAACTGACAATAAGGGGGGCGTTGGTGGCCACCAGCAGTTTAAGGGCGGGGTGGTTCTGCTTTAAGCGGAGGACGTAGTCGTAATCCATGGCCATGGCTTATAACCTGTTAAGCTTGAAGGTGAGGCTAGACACAGGAGCATCCCCCTCTACCTATGGCCACCATGTAGTCTCCATAATTCACATAGACATCGCAGACTGCATCTTTCCCTAATGAATGAATCATGGTGTACTCTTGGCTGCAATAATAGAAGAAAGGAGTTTGCAATGGACACGACAAGCCCCTCAAAGACTGAGTAATTAGTTTAGCAAATCAATGGCAGGGCCGCCAACAAAAACCACAGAAGAGGTATCTTTATGAAAAAAACACCTCTTCGCTGAATGCGAAGTTCCCTCCCATTACAGCAGTTTTTTCAAGGATTGATAATCCGTCTTCCCCGTACCCAGAACCGGGATCTCATCCACCAGCACTACCTTGCGGATATTATGCAAAGGTGAAAGGCCGCCGTTTCGGATGGCCTGATTGACCTGGTGTCTGTCGGTATCGAAGACCATAAACAGGATCAGTTCCGGATTGGCATCATCACTGCTTGCCTCCACGGCCAGGGGTACGCCATCCTGCTCCGGAAACTGTAGCTCACCCAGCAGCACAGATTCGATGGCGGGCAGGGAAATCATTTCACCCCCCAGTTTTATAAAGCGTTTCATGCGTCCGGCAAAGTGGAGCACACCCTGCTCATCCTCCCGTACCAGATCACCGGTCTCATACCACGCCTTATCACTATACTGGATAAAGGGTTGATCGCCGTCGTGGTGGAGATAGCCGTCAAAGACGTTGGGGCCTCGCACCAGCAGCATGCCCTTGTCACCGGGTGCCACCTCCACGGTTTTATCTTCGGGATCAACAAGGACATACTCCATGGATCCCAGAACCTTGCCAATGGATTCGGCAACGGGATTGTCGGGATGGTTGACGCTGATCAGCGGGGCACATTCGGTGACCCCGTATCCTTCGCAGAGGATGGCTTCCGGGTAGTGGCTGGCCATGGTGGAGTAGAGCTGGGCTGGACATTTTTCAGCACCGGTGAAGGCCAGGCGCAGGGAGGAGAGCTGTTGATCTTCGGCACCACGGAGAATGCCGCCTAAAAAGGTGGGTGTTCCCAGCAGGACTGTGACTCCGTAGGCCTCCATAAGTTTAGCAAGAGTTGCTGCCTCTGTGGGGTTGGCATGGTACACCACCTGGAGGCCCAGGCTCATGGGCAGGATCACGGTTCCGGTGAGTCCCAGAGAATGAAAGGGGGGCAGCATCCCCACCAGCACATCATCACGGCGAATTCCAAGGATCGTGTTCACATCCCCCACATTGGCAATAAAATTTTGGTGGCTTAAGGGTACGGCCTTGGGACGTGCCTCGGAGCCTGAGGTGAAGAGGATGGCTGCACTCTTTTGAACTTTGGCGCGGGCCAGAGATGCAAGGGAGCTGTAGCTTTTGATCTTGGCTGTAATTTTTTGGGGGAGACTGAGACCGCGGCCTACATCTTCCAGGCAGAGCCAGGAAAAGGGATTGTTTTCAGCGTTAAAACCCTGGGCCGTAAGCTTTGTGAGCAGGGCTTTTGCTGTGATGACCTCTTTTACTCCCACCTTCTCCAGACAGTAGTTGAGGTTGGATTCACCCATGGTCCAGTTTACCATTACCGGGGTCTTTCCGGCAAAGAGCAGACTGTAGTAGGCGATGGTGCAGGTCACTCCGGCAGGGAGCATCAGTCCGATATTCTCTCCCTCCATTTTCTGGAATACCGGTGCCAGGGCAAATATCCCGGTGAGGATATCACGGTAGCTCTTGACCCCGCCGATGAGATCGGCCATTACCGGTAGAGAGGGATTCTTTTTGGCCTGGGCCAGAAAAAGGCCGGTTATGGTCTCCCCATGGCCACACTGGAGGAGGCTGCTGTCCTTTGATTGCTGCCAGTTTGCGGGCACACTGATGTCTTGATCGCTTCGGGTGCTCACCAGTTGCCCGGACGCTGCAAGGAGTACGTCACGCACATCGCACAAGGCCTCAATATCATCAACGCTGTGGCCAAACTCCTGCTCCAGCCACACTGCAAGTTCTGCCACCACCAGAGAATCCATACCCACCTCGGAGGCCAGGGTATCGCTTTCTTTAAAGCTGTTATTGCCCGAGAGTTCCTCGATCTTTTCAAATACCTGGTTGCGGATTGCAGCACTGACTGTGCTGCTGTCTCCCTGGTTCACAATGGTGACGGGTTCAGGGAGTTGCCGGGGGCGGCTTCCCTGCCACCAGAAGTAGGGTACAGCACTGTTGCCGGGGGATTTTTCGTTATAAAAG
Source organism: uncultured Desulfocapsa sp. (assembly GCA_964459485.1). GTDB lineage: Bacteria > Desulfobacterota > Desulfobulbia > Desulfobulbales > Desulfocapsaceae > Desulfocapsa. Next base: position 3,443 of record CAYWMZ010000252.1, read on the forward strand.
TCCTCAAGATACTGATTGAGGGCCAGCCGATCGCTGCCATTGGGAAGGTCTGTTACTTCCTGGAGTTCTATGGTGACCTGTCGTTTAGGAGCGAAAAAGATTCCAGCAGAGACAATAGCCCAGATCTTCTTCCAAATATCACGGCCCAGGGCGGGTTTGTCCCCCGAGGCCCTGGAAAAACTGGATCCCCAGAGGCCAGTACTTCGTACCAAAACCAGCCGCACATTGGGTACTTCACGGAGAATGGTGGCCACCCCGGAGTTGCCCCGGAGGGATTCATGGCGGCTGCGATAGATACGGCCGGAGGGGTAGAAGAGGATCTGATCGCCCTGTTTCAAGCCGTTCACCACCTCATTCATGGCACTGATAACACCATCCCGGCCGTGGCTGCCCTCGCTCATGTCCGGAATGGTGACGCAGCGGATCTTCTTCATAAGATAGCGTAACAGAGGGTTACTCAGCTGATTCTCATCGGTCAGGGGCCGAAGCTTAAACCGGGAGTAGAGCGATGAAAAAACCATGGGCGGATCGATCAGGGCCGGGTGGTTTGGAATAAAAAGAATTCCACGGGAGTCATTTGTGTGGATACGGTCCAGTCCTTTGAGTTGAATAGTATATCGAAGACTGAGGATATAGTGGAGAATGGCTACAAGAAAGCTAATCATTGAAAGACCTCTTTAAAGAGAGTTGGGTTGTTTAAATTGCAGGAGATCGGCTTGTATTTAGGAGTTCTTGTCCGCGAATTTTAAAAACAGTACAAAGAACAGCAAGGCAAAGCCAAGACTCAGCAGCCCCACTAGCAGCAGAGCCGTTGCCGGGCTGCAAATGTGGCCTAACCAGGCAAATACGGTGCCGGAGATAAAAATCCCTGAGAATGCGGTGAAGTTGGCAATCCCTATCACCTTGCCCTTCTGAACAGCCGAGGGGCGT
>CAYWMZ010000253.1:0-4372 GCA_964459485.1 uncultured Desulfocapsa sp.
AGGCCATGGTGCAGTTTTGACTGCATTTGCAGTGCCCGAAGATAAAGTTTCTGAGTACATCGGTACCGATCAGAGTGTGGACAACTTCGGGATGAAACTGAACTGCAACAAAGGGTTTGGAGGTGTGGCGCAGGGCAGCATAGGGGGAGTGGTCACTTACCGCTGTGGTTTCAAAACCGTCTGCCAGTATTTCGATACGGTCGCCGTGGCTCATCCAGACCTGGTGTTGGGGGACACCGGTTTCAAGGCCTGCAAAGAGCCCCTCGGTGAACTGAACGGTGAGGTTGGCCTTGCCAAATTCACGTTTGGAGGCATTCTCCACCTTGCCTCCCAGCTGTTGCATCATGAGCTGGGCACCGTAGCAGATCCCGAGGATGGGGAGGCCAAGCTCAAAGATGGCCGGAGCCGACATGGGGGCATCCTCGTCATACACAGATCTGGGTCCGCCTGAGAGGATAATCCCGGTGGGCTGTATCTCTTTAATAGTTGCAAGAGAGGTGGAAAAGGGATGGATCTCACAGTAGACCTTCTGCTCTCGGATACGTCGGGCGATCAGTTGGGTGGTCTGGGAACCAAAATCGAGGATCAGGATCTTTTCGTCATGAATAGTCATAGTATTTTCTGTATTAAGCAGTTCTGTAGTTTGGTGCTTCTTTGGTGATAATAACGTCGTGGACATGGGATTCGCGGAGACCGGAGGCGGAGATCTTTACAAATTGGGCCTTCTCCCGTAACTCTTCAATGGTGCCTGCTCCCACATAACCCATTCCGGAACGCAGTCCGCCGAGAAGCTGGTAGATCACATTGGCCAGAGGGCCACGGTAGGGAACCTTGCCTTCGATCCCTTCGGGTACAAGCTTGGACTGGCTGGAGACTTCGGACTGAAAGTATCTGTCCGATGAGCCCTTGCGCATGGCACCAAGTGAGCCCATACCTCGATACCCTTTATAGGTACGACCCTGGTAGAGAAATGTCTCGCCGGGAGTTTCATCGGTACCCGCAAAGAGAGAACCGATCATAATGGCGTGGGCTCCGGCACCAATGGCCTTGGCAAGCTCACCTGAGTGTTTGATTCCACCATCAGAGATGATAGGAATATTGTACTTGGCGGCGGCGGCCACGGCATTTTTAATGGCTGTCATCTGGGGCACACCGACACCTGCAACAATACGGGTGGTGCAGATGGAACCCGGCCCGACACCCACCTTAACACAACTGGCACCGGCCTTGATCAGGGCTTCAGTCCCCTCTCCGGTGGCCACATTTCCTGCAATAATTGGAAGATCAGGAAAGGCGGCCCGTATGGTGGCCACGGCTTCGAGCACTCCCTTGGAATGGCCGTGTGCAGAATCGACGACAACGACATCCACCCCAGCGTCCACAAGTTTCTGGCAGTTGGCAACGATATCTTTTCCGACCCCGAGGGCAGCACCCACCAGGAGTCTACCCAAGTCATCTTTGGCAGCAAGGGGATATTTTTTAATTTTTTCCAGATCTTTGATGGTAATCAGTCCGCTCAGATTGCCATCATCATCCACCACCAGGAGTTTTTCAATACGATGCTCATGGAGCAGGGCCTTGGAGTGTTCCAGGTCAATGCCCACCTTGGCGGTGACCAGATTCTTGGAGGTCATCACATCGCCCACCCGAAGTTCATCGTCTGAGACAAAGCGCAGGTCACGATTGGTGACGATACCAACCAGCTTGCCATTGCGTAATACGGGGAGGCCGGAGATCTTGTATTTTGCCATGATCTTTTCGACATCGGCAACGGAGTGGGTCGCTTTGACAGTGATAGGATCAACGATCATACCGGATTCCGATTTTTTGACCCGTTCCACCTCTTTGGACTGGGCCTCAATCGACATATTCTTGTGAATGATCCCTAATCCACCTTCCCGGGCCATGGCAATGGCGGCACGATGCTCGGTGACCGAATCCATTGCCGCACTGATCAGCGGGGCGTTGAGGGTGATAGTCTGGGTAAGCCGGGTGGCAAGGGAGACTTCGTTGGGGAGGACTTGTGATGCTGCGGGGCAGAGGAGCAGGTCATCAAAGGTGAGGGCAACTTCTATTTCATCGGGTAACATGAAAGCTCCTTTTTGAGAAATTCGAGTGAATCTTTAATCTTCTCCGACCGATACAGTTGGGTTGACTGTGTCGGGCGTCAGCACTATTTTAGCATTGAATCCGGAAAGATCAAAATATATTTACAGGCTTACAGCGGCCTTCAGCAACGCTGTACAAGAATCGGGGAGATAAGTTTTGCCTTCCCCGTGCAAGTGTGCTCTACTGGAGGAAAGGAGAAGAACAATGTTACTGGCAATAAACCCGAATAACCCCCAACAGAGACTGATACAGCAGGTCGTAGATCGTTTGCACCGTGGAGCGGTTATCTGCTATCCCACGGACACCGGATACGGAATAGGCTGTGATTTTTCCAGCCCTAAAGCAATAAAAAGGATTATGCAGATCAAGCAGAGGCCTAAGGGGAAACCCTTTTCCTTTATGTGCTCAGATCTTAAGCATATCAGTAACTATGCCCATGTTTCCAATATTGCCTATCGGCTTCTGAGGAAAAATCTTCCAGGTCCCTATACGTTCGTCTTGCCAGGTACCAAGCTTGTTCCGAAGGCCATGGCCACCAAACAGAAGACCGTGGGTATCAGGGTACCTGAAAACCCCATCTGTAAGATGCTCCTTGAGACCCTGGGTAAACCCATTATCAATACCTCCCTCCCTGAAGAGGAGGACGGGCCGTCCATGGCGGATCCTTATAATATAGACTGCCTCTATGCCAAAAAGGTGGATCTGATTGTAGATGGCGGCGATGTCTATTCCGATCCGTCTTCCCTGATCGATCTTACCGGTGACTTTCCTGTGGTGTTGCGTGAAGGAAAAGGAGATGTCTCTCCTTTTCTCTGATTGTCCTGCCTGAAAAACATGGGATACAGAGAGGCTGCCGATAGATTCAAGCAGTGTTCTCTGTATCCCATTGCTACTGTTGAGCTTAGTCTTTAATCAGTGATTCTTTCAAAGATTTGCTCATGGTAAAATGGATTGTTTTCCGTTCCGGAATATTCATGATGTTTCCGGTCTTTGGATTTTTGGTACAGCGTGCCTTCCGTTTTCTAACGGCAAAACTTCCAAATCCTCGCAGTTCGATGCGGCGATTTTCTTTGAGTGCATTCTCCATGGTGCTGAGCATGATATCAAGGGCAGTTGTGACGTCGTTTTTGTGGAGGGACAGTTCGGTACTTACTTTATTGACCAGTTCTTTTTTTAGCATGGTTGTAACGTACTAGCCTGTATAGGCGATTGAAAATGGGTGATTCTGTTCCGGAACCACACGGTATTAGCACCGCTTTGTAGTTCAGGTATAAAAAATGGTGTTTCACCAGACGAGAGACTGTCCGGTGAAACACACTGTTGCCTTGCGGCCGTGTCCTGCCTATTTCTCTTCGGAGGAGGATTCGTCGTCACCAGCAGCATCATCACCGGCAGCGGCTTTGAGCAGGTCGCCAAAGGTGGAGGGGGCAGCAGCCTCAGCCTCTTCCTTCTTCTTGGCGTAGTTCTCAGCGGCACCTTCTTCTCCATCTTCCTCCAGAGTCTTAATGGAGAGACCGATCTTACGGTCTTTTGCGGAGACATTGATTACGATGGCCTTCAGAGTATCACCCACCTCATACATTCCAATGGGGGTCTTGACCTTGTCCTTGGAGATCTCAGAGACATGAACCAGTCCTTCGATGCCCTCTTCGAGCTGAACAAATACACCAAAGTCGGTGACGTTGGTGATACTTCCTTCAATGATGGTGCCTGAAGGATAGTTGTTATAAGCAGCCTGCCATGGATCGGGCTCAAGCTGTTTGATACCGAGAGAGAAACGCTCGTGCTCTTTGTCGATCTTCAAGACAACGGCCTGGATGGTCTCACCCTTGGCGTATTTCTCAGAAGGATGTTTGATGCGCTCGGTCCAGGAGAGATCGGAGACATGGATAAGTCCGTCAATCCCTTCTTCGATACCGATAAAGATACCAAAGTCAGTGATGTTTTTGACCTTTCCTTCGATAACAGAGCCAACTGGATAGTTGTCGGTGACAAGATCCCAGGGGTTGGGAAGGAGCTGTTTCATACCGAGTGAGATGCGTTTGGTCTCAGGCTCGATGTTCAGGACCATGATCTCAAGTTCATCACCAACGGTTACCATCTTCGATGGGTGGCGTGGTTTCTTGGACCAGGTCATCTCAGAGACGTGGATCAGGCCTTCAACGCCCTCCTCAAGTTCTACAAAGACGCCGTAATCGGTGATGGAGACAACCTTACCCATGGTCTTCTCAGCAACGGGGAAACGATCTGCAACGGTTGCCCA
>CAYWMZ010000254.1:0-4357 GCA_964459485.1 uncultured Desulfocapsa sp.
AATCGTGGGCTATACCACCAGCAAGAATACCAACCGATTCCAGCTTCATCGCCTTGAGGCTCTCCTCCTCCAGTTTACGCTGATGGGTAACATCCCTGAAAACGATAACCGTACCCACGATTCTGCTCTCCCTGTCCCGTATGGGAGCGCCACTGTAACAGATATACATTTCATGGCCGTCCTTTGAAACCAAAATGACCTGCTCATCAAGGCTATAAATTTCGCCACTCCAGAGTGCTGAAGAGACAATGCCTTGATAGGGATCCCGCTCTTTCGTCAGAAGACCGAAGACCTCTTTAAACTGCTTGCCAATGGCCTCACTCTGTTGCCAACCAGTCAACTCTTCAGCCACCTTATTGAGAAGCAGGATCCGTCCCTTAACATCAGTGGTAATGACACCGTCCCCGATGCAACGTAAGGTAACAGTCAGCCGCTCCTGCTCGTCTGCCAGTTTGCACTCTATCTGTTTGCGGCGGGTGATATCGGTACAGACTCCACCAACAGCGTACAAAACACCATGGTCGTCAGACAGAGGAAACCTCGAGATAAGAAAAGTCTGCTGCCTACCGCCGACATCCAGGGTCTCTTCAAATTCCTGGGCCTTACCGGTCTCAATCACCAGCTGATCCTGAGAATGGAACAGGGCAACAATATCATCGGGCCAGAAATCTTGATCCTTATGGCCCGCTGCATTTTCACAGGGAGTGCCAATACACTTACTGTACTCGCGGTTAATAAGGATATAGCTGCCGTCAACCGCTTTGAGAAAAATGGGTAGAGTAGTATGGTCAAGAATGGCCTGTAGGTATCCTTGACTTTCTTTCAACGCCTGCTCTGCTGAGGCATGCTCTCTGATCTCCTGGGCCAGGGCAGTGTTGACATCTTCAAGATCCGCAGTGCGCTCGGCAATCATCTCCTCAAGATTATTTTTATAGTTCTCAAACTGCTGATGAACCCACTTGACGCGCTGAAAATAAAAACCAAAGGCAAAAATAACCATAAAGGTAGCGGAATTGAGGGCGCCACTATAAGGGGAAATTGTCTTCCATACCCCAGCCTGGTTGTTATATAACAAAATTTGTTTAATAAGGTGTCCAAAGGAGCGGAAAACTGCGAAGAAGACAATGGATAAGGTAAGCAAGAAAATATAATTTCTGAACACATCATCTGGCCTGCGCCCGGCCCAGTTGTGGGCAATCACAGTGCACGAAACGGCCAAACCGAGGGTGATAATCGACCCAACTATGTCGACAACAACAATGGGGCTCCATGAAATGATCACTCTTCGCTCCTCCACTTCAGTAAAGCAAGTAATAGAAAAACAAAGGCAGGAACCAGTACTATATGGTCAAGCATGGTCAGATAAAAATAAGCATCTGAAAACGAGGTGATTTCGAAAGCTTTGACATGCCCCACACTTCGGATATATCTACTATCAGGAATAGACTCATGCAACCAGTGACCAGAAAAGGTTAACACATTCCAGGTAAGAATAAGCCCCAGAAACCACTTAAATTCAAACCACCCTGGTCCTTTACTCTTACTACGAATAATGCTGTAGAGGAGATAGCCCATGCAGACAAAAAACAACAGATGGCCAATCAAGTGCGCAACCAACCCCTCACTGCCGCCATGGGCTTGAATGGCAAAAGCACGCTCGGCGATCAAAAGCAGACAAATTAAGAGGCCTATGGCTGAAAGAAAAAATCGCATTATCATTCCATTTGGAGCGCCTTGCTGAATAAGAGGTTTCTTTAAGGCTGCCTTGAATTCGAGTGACGGCACTGAAAGCTCTCAAAAACAGATCTCTAAAGCTTGGAAACCGGAGCGATTGCAAGAGGTGTATACAACCTGTAACCCTATATATATGGTACCACACAGTGGGACACGATCAAAATAATTTCTAATTTATGATACTCCTCACTGGGAGTCTGGCCAGCTAAAAAATCAAGATCCAACGAATGACATCTGCCACAAGACCACTCAACAACCTGTTTTAACAGCATATGCCTTCCACTCTCAGTGACGACATCACATATATTATAATTTCAAACAACTCCACAGGCTCCCTCGGCTACCTTCCAGCCAATGTTTGCAACAGACGTTAAGGAATAACGATTCTCTGCTATGCCTCTAAAGACAGACCCGCACCAGTCCCCGTACCGAATTACAGCAGTATATAGCCTCTGCCCGGTAAAGATCAGCAGGGATTAGCACTCTTTCGGTGAGGCAGTGGGAATGATCTGTTAAGAGTCTGCGCCGCATGGTTCCGGCAAGGAGTCCAGAGTGAAGGGGTGGCGTGTAAAAGTTGCCATCCAAAAAGACAATGAGATTGGAGATGCAGCCTTCAGTTACTTCACCACGTTCATTTGTAAAAACAGTATCAAAGCGAGACTCTTCTGCGGCACAGGCATATTCTCTCTGGAACAGATCACGCCGACTGCTCTTGTGAAAGAACCAGGAAGAGCTGCTATCCACCTGCTCTTGGGAAAAAGCGATCTGAGGAAGGACTGTATCTTCAGGCGAAGGCTGTTGGGGAAGATTCGTCACTGGCGGCAATTCACAGCGACAGGAGCTGATATCCAAGGTGCCATCTTTGGCCAAGGTCAGCCGTACCCGCAGGGCTTGATTGCCCGATTGCGCCGCCGCCCTGTGAACAGTGAGACCTGCCAGGACTTCCTCTTTTGAAAAATAAAAACTAAAATAACCAGCCGATGCCTCGAGTCGATCCAAGTGCTCCCGCAACAAAAAATAGCCATCTTCAGGGTGCAGCAGAAGGGTCTCAATCAGGACAAATTCCGGCTGAGCTCTGGTCAGGAAGTGTCCTTTCAGCAGACATTCCTGCCACTCTTGATCTGCATCGGAGTCGTGGACTATACCCGATCCTATCCCCATTTCCCCCTTCCCCCGAGCCAGCCGAACGGTGCGGATGGGGACATTGAAGGTGGCTGAACCATTGGGTGCAAAATAGCCAATTCCACCTGTATAGACTCCGCGCAGCCCCTCTTCCAGTTCTCGGATAATCTCCATGGTACGAATCTTCGGGGCACCGGTAACCGAGCCACAGGGGAAGAGTGCCTTTAAAAATCCTGCCATCCCGGCCTGGCCCAGCACACTGCCCTTACTTGCAACGCTGATGGTGGAGGTCATCTGCAATACACTTTCATAGCGTTCCACATCAAAGAGTGATCTGGTCTCCACCCTACCATCTCCGTATTGATGACTGAGCCGGGCCAGATCGTTGCGCAGCAGATCCACAATCATCACATTTTCGCTACGATTTTTGGGATCATTTTTAAGGAGTTCACAGTGCTGTAGATCTTCCAGCACATCCCGGCCCCGCGACATGGTTCCCTTCATGGGTCTCACCAGCACAGAATCCTGATCTGCTCTAAAAAACAGCTCGGGGGAAAGGGAGAGAATATGCTCATCACCCAGATGGAGCATAGCCCCGTAAGCCACAGACTGATTGCGACGCAGACTGCGATAAAAGGCCTCGGGCGAGCCCTCAAAGTCAAAGAGCAGCTTCAGGGTGTAGTTGACCTGATAGGTATCCCCCGCTGCTATATATTCTTTGATCTTCCGGATTGCGGCAAGGTAGGTCTCTTTATCCTGGCTGCGTTTCAGGTTCTTAACACTGTAGGAGGGTAAGGCTTCAGGGCTCTCTGCCAGGGGAAAATCCGTTGTACCGTCCAGATGATTAAAGATCTTCGGTTTATCAAATACACCTAGAGACACTAGGGGGACAGTAGCCTGGGGCGGAAGACATCCCGCAAGCTGTGCCTCCAATAGATACCCAAACTCATAGCTCAACCAGCCGGCCAGATAGCCACCGCCCGCAAGGACTTTCTCCATGGTTCCAAGAAAGTCTGACAGATTCTCTCCTGCAAAAAAGTCCAACCTGCGCTGTGGCTCCAGAAAGAGAAATGAGCAGTTATTCTCCGTGTCACTACGGGCGCTATCGAGGAAAACATACTCCCCACTTTTCTGTAAAATGGCGAGCAGGGAATCCAATTGTGTCTGTTTCAGTGGCCTCATGCACCCTCTTCTAGCAATTCAAGGTGGAATTTCAATAAAAAACGTTATTTCATGGCAGTGTCCAGGGGTCAGCTTACCATTCTGCGCTTGCATCAGAGCTAAAAATATTCTATATTACCTGATTCTGCATAATTATTCCCGTAGCATTGAAACATCAAACTGCCAGATACGATCGGGCAGTACTGTCATTGTACATTTTTAGTGAGGCTTCACCCGGTCTGCTTTACTTCCGGATGTGCCTTACCACTATTTATCACCTGCATTTTTACAAGGAGGCCCTATGCTAATAAAGGACTGGATGGCAACCACCATACTTACC
>CAYWMZ010000255.1:0-4337 GCA_964459485.1 uncultured Desulfocapsa sp.
GTTGCTCTGTTTTCTGCTGATCCAGGGTGGTGGCAAGGCCGGTACTGAGCTGCTCGATGGCGTCCAGGGTGCTCATTAATTTTTGAAAGAGTTCTCCGATGTTACCATTTTCCATCATCTTGGAAAACTGCTGCATTTCAGAGGGGAGGGTGGGAATTTCAAAGTATTTGCCCTCTGTGTCTCTATAAATTGCGGCACTGTTTTCATAAAAGGCCAGATCCACATAGAGTTTTCCGGTGACCAGGCTTTTGAGTTTGAGTTTTGCCCGGAGCCCCTGGTCGCATAGTTCCTGCATAAAATGTTTTATATCGGACTGGTCAGAACTATCAGTGCCATCGACTATCAGGGTTTTTCCGGCGTTCAGGGAGATCAGAACCGGGATCAATATTTTTTGTTTATTACTGCTGCTATCGGATCGAATATGGATCTTTATCTCTTTGACCTGCCCAATACTCACCCCACGGTAGGTGACATCTGCGCCAACACTGAGGCCTTTAAGTGAACCCTCAAAGTAGCTGATCATCAGGTTTTCTTTGGCAAAAAATTTGTTTCCTCCAAAAATGACTATTGCGGTCATGAAAAGGACAACAGAGAAAATAACAAAGAGGCCAATCATTGCAGGTTGCAGAAATTTATTAGTCATAATAGGGGACTTAAGGGTTGTCAGAGAGTGTGGTGTCTCTGCTGAGGAATTGTCTGACCTTCAGGCTCCCGCTTTCCCGAATGAGGACGGTGGGATCACCAGAGGCCAGCATAGTCCTGGTTTCATAATCTAAAAATATGGAGTTGTCGGCCAGGGTAAAGATCGAGGGCAGTTCGTGGGTTACCATAACAATGGTGGTGCCGAGACTGTCTCGGAGTTCCAGGATGAGGTCGTCAAGTCGTTTGGAACTTAAAGGATCAAGACCTGCAGACGGTTCATCAAAAAATACTATTTCAGGATCAAGGGCAATGGCTCGTGCCAGTCCAGCCCGTTTTTTCATTCCCCCGCTGATGGCAGAGGGCAGGAAGTCGCCGAATCCTTTGAGGCCAACAAGGGCGAGCTTCATCTCCACAATCTCCCTGATAAATTGGGATTTAAGTTTGGTGAATTGTTGCAAAGGAAGAGCCACATTCTCAGCAATGGTCATGGAACTCCATAATGCTCCGGATTGAAAGAGGACACCGCTCTGCTGCATTTGGGCCACCCGTTTATATTTAGGGCTTTGCCAGAAATTGGTGCCGTTAAAATATATATCACCCCCAGCAGGAGATTGTAATCCTGTGAGGTGGCGCAGGAGTGTGGATTTCCCGCATCCCGACTCACCCATTATGACAAAGATAGAGCCTCGTTCGATACAAAAGCTTAAATCCTGTTGCAGGATAAAATCGCCATAGGCCATGGTGAGATTGCGGACTTCAATAAAGGGATCCTTGCAGCTCATGACAGGTTAAACTCCAAGTATATTGAAGAAAAATGTGAAGCCAGCATCAGTGATCACAATAAAGACTATGGCCATGACAACTGAGGAGGTGGTTGCCTTACCGACTCCGTCTGCACTGCGGTTGCAGTGCATTCCTTTGAGGCAGCCGCAGAAGGCCACAATATAGCCAAAGACACAAGCCTTGGTCATACCCACCAGGAAGTGATTCAGATGTACCGCCTTGATGGTTTGCTGGTAATAGAGAATAGGGCTGATATCAAGTGAAAAAGATCCAATAAAAAACCCGCCCAGGATACCGATGAAATCGGCACAAATGGCAAGCATCGGCATCATTAGCACAAGGGCTGTCAGCCTGGGTAATACCAGGAAATCCATGGGGTTTAGGCCCATGGTCTGTAAGGCATCCACCTCCTCATTAACCTGCATGGTTCCAAGCTGTGCAGCGTAGGAGGAACCGGTGCGGCCAGCCATAATGATAGCGGCCATCATCGGCCCCATCTCACGGGTCATGGTGAGACCAACCAGATTTGCAACGTAGATATCTGCCCCAAACATCTTTAGCTGAACAGCTCCAATAAAGGCCAGGGTAAAGCCGACCAGAAAGGAGATAAGGGTTACTATGGGGAGAGCACCGGGGCCGCAGTCGTAGAGGAAAAATATCAGATCCTTTTTGAGGTAGCAGGCGTGCCCTGTAAACAAACGCAGGTAGGAGAGGAGGATTTCTCCGGTGAAGGCCAAAATTTCATGGATCTGCTTGAGGTAGCCAAGGGTATGGGTACCAATTGCTTCCAGGAGAGAAGGCCTGTTGGTTCCCTTTTCCGGGGGAGCCATGGTCTCTTTCTGAGTAAGCTTTAGGAGTTTTTGGACACCAACAGGAAGACCATTAAAATCAACTTGAATGGTGCGTGAAGCAGCAAGATCAGTGATGCGTGATAACTCAACCAGGAGCCTGCTGTCCCACTTAATGAGGTGCCTGGTATCGAAAGAAATGTTCTGTATCTGTGTTGTGAACAGGGTGCTGAAATCGGGAAGATTACAGGGTTCCACATGGACAGTCCAGGCACCAAGAAATGTAAGACAGAGGCACTGTTCATTCTGGCTTGTCTGTAGCGCACACTCTGGGCTCATGGGCTTGTCATCCTGACGGTGGACAGGGCTGGTTAAGAGGGCAGGTTAAGGTTTATTTTATCTGTATATATACTGGATAGCTGTTGCTTGTCCAGAAAAACCACAAGGGGGTCAAGCTTCTCTGCGAACCATACGGAAATGGATTAGACATATCCCGGTTACCAAAAGCAGGGTGCAGAGGAGATACAGAGGAGAGTAAGAAAGGGAGAGCCTGAAGGCTGCGTCTTCTATCCCGGAAGTGCCTGGCGTGAATCCACTTTGTTCAAGGCTGGTTCGAAGACCTGTAAAGAGGCTGGCGTAAAGAATTCCCACAACTCCATAGGCAGCATTAAAGGCCAGTCCCTTATAGCTGAGAACAGTTGCACGCTGCTGTGCATCCGTTATCTTATTGAGATAATGGCTCATAAAAAAAGAGGTGAACATCATAGTCACAAAGACCAATGCCATGGGTAATATGCCCCATAGGGGAACAAAGCGGGTAACTCCAAAGAGGGAAAGAAAGGCTAAGGCCATGACCAGGAGTAGGTTTACCCTGACGTTGAAGTGATCCACCATGGCCCGTGCAATGCGGGGAACTACCATTCCGAGAATGGCAATTCCGGAGCCGATCAGACCAAAACTGGCATCCGGGAGTTCTATAAGTCGGTAGTACTGGCTGGTCATGGTGACCAGGAGGCGCAGAATATGGTCAAAACTCATGCCAAAGAGGATAATGGCTAAGGCCATGGGCGTATGGGTGATCCACTTTCCGGCACTGAGTGTAATGCGACTCACGTCTTTGATTCTGGCAAGGAAATCAGTTGCTGGCTCATTACTGCTTTGGCCTTTGTCTTCCATAACCGGGTCATACATTCCAAGGGTGGTTATCAGAGAAAGGATGCCAAGGATGAGCGTGAGATAGATAGGAAAACGCATGGTGACCTGCTGGCTTAGAATCAGATCCGTTCCCAGCCAGTGCAGGACACCATTCACAACACCGGGGTCATAGACCAGGGCACCACTGGTCATGGTAATGACATAGAAAAAATAGCGTACCCGCATCTGAATATCGAGTACCCGGGGCCAGTCTTCTGGATCTCCTTTGGCAACCAGGGTGTCATAGGCCATTGCCTCATCGGCGCCACTGGCTAAAGCCTCAGCCAGCCCGCTTAGTATCCGGTTCAGGAGAAAGGCCAGAAAGACCAGACGACTGTTTCCCAGCGGTACAAATGCCAGAAGCAGCATCTCAAGGATCATCAGTATGCTGGTACTGATGAGGAGACGTCTTCTGCCAATAAGGTCGGCTAGGGCACCGGAAGGAACTTCGGCCAGGACAATAGTAAATGCCCAGACCGTATTCAGCAGTGCAAATTGTTCTATGGTGAGTCCGTAGTCCAGAAAAAGAACGGTGAAGACCGGATAGTAGAAACGGACATTAAAGAAGGCTCGAAAGGCAATAAATCGCCTTACATTGGAGAGGGAAAAGGGGGATGTGGTTGTTTGAGGCATGCCACATCATGGGGGGCATGGGGGTAATTGTCAAGCTTTTCCAGCAGCTTTCAAGGAAAATAGCAGGGGATGGTTTAGGAAATCTCAACTTGGAGGCTGTGTTTCGTACCTGCCTCCAGGGTTCTTGTATCCTGAAAGATATTGGCCGTTTCCACACAGAGCATATTCAGGTATGCATCATCTGTCATATCAGCCATCTGTCTGGATTTCTCAAGCCAGGGATTCCAGATGACACAGGATCTGGAGCCCATACTGTTTATATGGATAGTTCGCTCTTGATCATGGAGTGTTAGGGGG
>CAYWMZ010000256.1:0-4304 GCA_964459485.1 uncultured Desulfocapsa sp.
AATCAGATCAGAGACCACAAAACGCCTGCACAGCGACAAGTTGGTGGCTTCATAAGCCGTGGGACCACAGGTATAAAAGGTGACCTGTTTCTCATTCTGGGAACGGAACGGCTCCTTTTTTTTGGTAAGGGTATTAAAAAAACAGAGATCCGATTTCTTCTCAACAACGTTATTCTTACGGGTGAAGAGCGGTGTAGAGAGATACCGTTCCCCTCCATCTGGAACGATGGTCACAATCAGGCCCCCATCCATTCCGGCTGCCAATTCAAGGGCGCAGAACACCGCAGCCCCACTGCTCATCCCCACCAACAATCCCTCCTTGCGGGCCAGGAGTCGTGCCATACGAAAGGCATCTTCATCATGAACATTAACGATCTTGCCGGGAAGGGATTTATCAAAAATGCCGGGACGATAGGACTCCTTCATGTTTTTAAGGCCTTGAATTTTGTGTCCCAGAAAGGGCTCCACAGCCACAATCGTCACCTCGGGATGATGCTCACAAAACCATCTACACAAGCCCATCACCGTACCTGAAGTACCAAGGGTCGCCACCACATGACTGACTTTCCCTTCTGTCTGCGCCCATATCTCCGGGGCCGTATGGTCATAGTGGGCCCGCCAGTTGGCATCGTTGTTGAATTGATCGGTGAGGTAATAACGTCCCGGAAATTCACGCACCATGGCGTATGCCTTTTCAATGGCACCATCGGTACTTCTATTGGCAGGAGTGAGAAGGATTTCGGCCCCGTAGGCCAGCATAATCTGACGCCGTTCAAGGGATGCGGACTCAGGCATAACCAGTTGACAGCGATAGCCTTTGGCAGCACAGACCATGGCAAGCCCGATTCCGGTGTTGCCGCTGGTGGCCTCAAGAACGATCTTATCCGCCGTCAACTCACCACTGGCCTCTCCCGCCTCCACCAGAGACAGGGAGATACGTTCTTTTACCGAACCGCCTGGATTACTGGATTCGAGTTTTGCGTAAATAGGCACGGGCGAAGGATTGAGACGATTAATCCGAATCAAAGGAGTATTGCCAATGGCATCTAAAACTGTATCGTAACGCATAATGATTACATGGCTAATTTCAAAGTTAATAAAAGGGATGCCAATAGAGTCGCTCCCCAGTATTTCCCATCCTATTGCGAATCAATGCGGGAAGCAAGGAGGAACAAAAAGGCCACCGTTTTCATTCTTTTTTACAGGCCTGGGAGAGATACCAGAAACGAAGCAATGATTCTCGAATCTCCGCATCTGGGATGGATGCAATCTGTTCTTCAAATAGCGCCACATCCACGGCAGGAGGCGGCACATAACGGAGGGGTGCTTCAACTTCTTCTTTTTTAGGAAATGGTTTTTCGGCGACATAGAATCGCAGCTTTTTAAGCCTTGAGAGACGAAGTGACCTGTTGAGCGTATCGAGGATATAAACGGTCTGGAATTGAAACTGTTGCAACCAAGCCGCATTTTCTGCCTCAATCCACAACACATTTTGTACTATTTTTTGCGGGCGACAGTGGCTGGCTGTCTCTTCATCAAGCAGCTCATCCCAACGCACAAAGATGGAGTGAAGATCCAGCTTTTCCTCCCAACCCTGCCCCCGGGACAAGCTGGGCAGCAGCTGCTGCAAACCTAATAATATATTGTTGTTGCGTTTCTTCACAAGACACAGCCCGGGAATTATCCAGGTAATTTTTTTATTATTCTCTTTCTAATTATTTTTGTTGCCCTGTCATACACTTTCCGACATGGCATTTATTCTTATCGTAACACAGAGGTGAACGCCCCCAAACCATGATGCACCCAACAACGAACGATACACCATCCCGTGGGATTCATCAAAAAAAACAGCTTCCTTTGAACAGTAGACGAAGACGAATCTTAATCATATCGACAACTAGTCCCTGCTCCTCGACATAAAACTCATTTGATTCACGATACGAGCGGCTTCACCCCGCAAAGGACAATACAAATAAAACACAAAAATAGGTATGTTTACCTATTGCCATATGGCACAAACTCCCTTATACTACATATATAGTTGTGACAATACCCCCAATACACTCACTATCATTATGAGGTGACCACCGTGAAGAAAATAATCATATCAATGCTCTTGGCGATTTCAATCGCATCTCCGGCGTTTGCTGATTGGATTAAAGACTTTTCCGTCAACAACGAAAGCCAGGGAATTGAGGTTGCCGTTGCCGAGGCCCTCAAGGCTGGCATGAACCCAACCATGATCGTTGACGAAGGACTGAAGATTGCTGGAGTAAATCCCCAACAAATCCTTAAAGCACTCTATTGTGAAGGCAGTGACGGAAACGATGTTAAAGCAGCTGCCGACAGTGCTGGAATCTCAGACATCATCCTTGTGGCTGCGTTCGAGAAAAGCGTTGCTGAATGTGGTGATGCTGTTGCAGACACCCAGGCATATACTCCTGTTGCAAATCGACTCAGCTTTGCAGGTATGCCAACAAGTTCCCCTTTTGGGGATCCCAGAAGTATTTCCAGCCCGTCTACATTCTAAACAGACGTTCCTTTCACTGGCCCTGATTACATAGTAGGCAGGGCCAGTTTTTCTATTTCCGTTACATCATTTTTTTGACAGAAATCCCAAACGCTTCCTCACTCCACCGCAGAAGAAAGCCTATGAAAGTAAAAGCCCTCATCACCCCAGCGTGCCTCCTGTTTGTAGGTCCACTCCTGTCAAACAGTGCCGTAGCCCAGGGACTCAGTATTGACCCTATGACCGTCGTGGCAGACAATTCAACGATTGCCCAGGCGGGTCCTGCGGCAGACATGCCCATGGGACAAGGGCCTTCTGGGACAGATGGCTCTCTTCTTCCTGAGGACGACATGACTACTGGGGGAGATGAGGATCTTTTTGGTACTAAGGGTGGGGGCTATATTCATCCCTTCCTTAGCATCAACACTGAGTATACAGACAACCTCTTTAACATCAACACCAACGAACAAACCAACTGGCTGACCACCATTGACCCAGGTATCTGGCTTGCAATCCCCCGTACCAAAGAAGTTCCGTTGGCCATTGCCCCAACTAACAGCACTGCTGGTGGACTACAGATGGCTCTCCCTCAGTACCAGGGTTTTGAACGCTACAGTGCCTATATGATGGGGGCTCTAAGCTACAGAAATTACAGTTACGATTCTGATCTCAACGACTACGATGCCAATGTGGAAGGGTTCTTTAAATTAAACCTTCGCTCTGGCCTCTCGTTCCAGGTTATTGATCATTTCACCAGAAGCCAGGATCGTTTTGACGTGGGTGCATCAACGGTGGAAGCCCTGAGACGCTATTACTCAAATATTGCCCTTGGTGATATCCTATGGGATGTTACTGAAAAAATCAGTCTGAAAGCCGAGGTTTCAAACTTTTATCTCGACTACAAAGAGATTGATGATTCATTCCTCAATCGGGATGATGATACTTTATCCCTCTATGGTTATTACAAATTCACCCTAAGAACCTCATTCTTCCTAGAGTACAGATACATAGATGTCCAATACGACGACACCCTAGCCTCCTTCAAGGATAATACTCAGGATTACTTCTACGGCGGTATTAACTGGATCGCCTCTGCTAAAACCTCTTTTCTGTTTAAGTTAGGTTACCAGCAGCGTGAATACGACAACGAGGAAATAAATACCATAAGTGAAAATTCAGAAACCTCTAATAACGATGGTCTCTCCTTTGAACTTGGTGTTCTTTATCAGGTTACCGACAAAACAAAGATCTCCCTGGCAGCCCACCAGGCGATTGGTGAGACGGACAGCACGGTTGCACTGGACAAAAAGGTTTTTGGAACCAGACTGGGATACGAACAAGAATTTTTTGAGAATTTTATTGGTAAGTTTGACCTCAGCTACGAAAACTCCAAATACAACCAGCTAATTGGTATCAAAAGAGACGATGATCGATTCACGATTCGTCCTGCCCTGCAATATGTCTTCAGTGACTGGCTGATGGCAGAACTTGCCTATAAATGGGATGATAGGACATCCACTGATGATATTTTTGACTACAGCTCAAACACCATTTCCTTTAGTTTAAATTCTGCGCTATAATGGGTTAGTTATTCACTTTTCCTGTCAATGAGACAATACTGCTTCACGACCCAACAGAGTAAAACCCACAATGCAGAATACCTTATTTTTTAGTACCCGCTTTTTCTTTATTCTTACCATCCTTACACTCTCCTTTATATCTCCATCCAACAGTGTGGCCGATAACTACATTATTGGATCAGGCGATGTTCTGAAGATCGATGTCTACGATCATC
>CAYWMZ010000257.1:0-4302 GCA_964459485.1 uncultured Desulfocapsa sp.
TCCTGAAGTTGCCGCAGTATATAGTGGCGAACAGACGGATTTGATGATCTGGGATGCACGTATTCAGCTTGGTATCCGTGAAATTGATGACCAGCATAAAGTTCTGGTGGATCTGATTAATGAGATCTACATGATTATGAAACAGGGGAACGGGCTTGAGCCTATGGCCACAGTTATCGAGGAGCTTACAAGTTATACTGCAGAACATTTTCGTTACGAAGAAGGCCTGCTTGAACGGGCGAAATATCCTGATATTAAAAGGCATAAGGAAATTCATGTTTCTGTTGTGAATAAGGTGCTTGCTTATAAAAAACAGCTTGAGAACGGCAGCCTGGATGTCAATGAGTTTATGAGTTTTGTAAGTGACTGGCTGAGTCGCCATATTAAGGCAGAAGATAGGCAGTATGTACCGTATGTGAAACAGATCATGAGCTGAGTAGTTTTTTTGAGATGGCTGATGAGTCAGTGCTCTGCTGACTGGTTGTCAATCTTGAACAAAAACAGAGGAGTAATTGATTGAACTGTTTTTAGCTGCAGCATTATTATTGTTTTTTTGCAGCTTCTGGTGTGTACTCCGGAGGCTGCAAAACAGGAAGATTGGGGGGACAGTATATGTAATGTATGCGTGTGCGAATGAATTCAAGTTCCAAGTGCACGGCCTGATAAGTAGTCGTTTTGTCGTATGGTGGGTGGCGTAACTTAGGTCTGTAACATAGACAATTATCAACCTTTATACGTCAACATTGTAATCTTCAAAACCCTGGACAACTACGGTGTATTCAGGATCTTCGAGAATGTCCACTTTTACAAGTTTGTCGGCTCGGTCAATGAGTTTACGGCAGTCAGCGCTGAGATGGGTAAGGCGCAGCTTTTTACCGGCATTTTCATATTTTTGTGCAAGTTTGTTAATGGCTTCAATGCCGGAATGGTCGGCTACCCGCGATTCACCAAAGTTCACTACGATTTCATTTGGATCATTGTCAACATTGAATTTACTGTTAAACATCTGTACTGAGCCGAAAAAGAGGGGTCCGAAAATTTCATAATGTTTTACCCCTTGCTCATCGATATGTTTCCTGGCACGAATGCGCAGGGCATTTTCCCAGGCAAAAACAAGGGCAGAGACAATTACTCCGGTAATAACAGCCACGGCCAGATCGTACATCACAGTGGTGACTGTCACTAAGAGGATAATAACGACATCGGCAATGGGGATTTTATCAAGGACACTGAAGGTTGACCAGGCAAAGGTCCCCACCACCACCATAAACATCAGTCCCACCAGGGCTGCCACAGGAATCATTTCAATATAGGTTGAACCGAAAAGAATGAAGAGTAGCAGGGACAGGGCGGCAACAATACCTGATAACCGGCCGCGGCCACCTGATTTAATATTGATGATACTTTGGCCAATCATGGCGCAGCCGCCCATGCCGCCCATGAAGCCGTTGATAATATTGGCGGCACCCTGGGCGATACTCTCCCTGTTGGCATTGCCATGGGTGTTAGTTAGTTCATCGATGAGGTTCAGGGTCATAAGGGATTCGATCAGGCCGATGGCGGCAATGATGGTGGCGTAGGGGGTAATGAAATACAGGGTCTCTAAGGTGAAGGGAATCATGGGTACGTTAAAGGATGGCAGGCCCGCCTTGATACCCGTGCCGCCCCTGGCCTGGACAAAGGATAGGACGGTCTCTGTCTCGATTCCTGTTAAGGTAACCAGGAGGGCAACTGAGACAATGGCCACCAGGGCCGAGGGAACCTTGGTGGTTATTTTTGGAAAGGTGTAGAGAATAGCCATGGTGAGGGCCACAAGGGCCAGCATGGTGTAGAGCTGACTTCCCTGCAACCAGACATCATTGACCTTGAACATGCCAAGTTGGGCTGTGAAGATAACGATTGCCAGGCCATTAACAAACCCCATCATAACCGGGTGGGGAATGAGGCGGACGAATTTTCCGAAACGAAAAATACCTGCCATGATTTGAAGGGAACCAGCCATGAGCAGGGTGGCAAACAGATATTGTAGGCCTGCAGTCTCGCCCCCCATATCGGTCCCTATCTTTACCAGCGAGACCATAACGATGGCTGTGGCTCCGGTGGCTCCAGAGATCATGCCTGGCCGGCCACCAAATATGGAGGTGACAATACCCATCATAAAGGCCCCATACAGGCCAACAATGGGGGAAACTCCAGCGATAAAGGCAAAGGCTACGGCTTCAGGTACCAGGGCAATGGCCACGGTAAAGCCGGAGAGGACATCATCTTTGACTGAAGCGGCACGTGCTTCAATCCATCTAAATCTTTTCATATTCTAATTAATTTTATGATCTCACCTGCACCGGGGGAAGCCTGGGCATGCTGAACATTCAAAGGGGAAGTCTATAAGAGGAGAATAGGCGGGGCTGCTTGGGGGGCAATCACTTAGACCAGGTAGACATCAGCCTATATGGTCAAAGGGAAAAACGGTTTACTAGCAATATCCTTATCCATCCGTTATTGCCCACTGTAAGGGGATGCTGCAAAAAATGGAACTTGGCAGGACTCTGTGGTAGGCACCTTGTATACAACAAAATTATTTAATAGTTATTTTAAAACAGAGACTAATACAAAACAGCGGGTTGGGAGTCAAGGTGTTTCATCTATCCGTGCTATTAATTACTGTAAAGCTGTTTAGGCCCGGGATCTGGGGACAGTATTTCTAACGGATAGATATACTGTCCGGGTAATTCCCGGTAATTCCCCGGTAATTTTATGCAGATTCGTTACGGTGATCTCAGGGACAAAGATGCCCACTTTGCACTGCTGGCCCCCAAAATGGTCATTTTAGCTATACCAAAGGTATTCCAATGGAGTTTTGAAAGCAGAGATCCCTTCGGCAGTTTTATGGGGCTTATTATGGAAGGGGTGCAGTTTGTGGATGAGCAGATGAACGGCGGGGAGTAGTCCCCTGTGTCGGAATGGTTGTCGCCTCTTCTTGAAGAGTTGTGTGTGAGCGGGGGGTGAGTCTAGGGTGCTCTGCTCGGTCATAAACCTCGCTTTTTTGCATGTCTTGCGCTTTTGCTCAAAAAATCCATCATACAAGTTATGGTGAGTTTTAAAATTTACGAGAAAATGACACATTGACAATGTTATCTGTTTGTAAGTCTGTGTTTGGCTCTCTGTCGTACCCGGTGTTGAAAATCCAATTGTTTCCTAATGAAATATTGCAATCCAGCCCTGTTGATGTTCCGGAAGAAAAATTATTATTCATAGCCAGACGAACATCTATATTTGAATTGAAAAAATATGCAGCTTTGAGACGAATAGTATCACTTGAATCCAGCTGATTGGATTACAGCGGTAATAAAAATAATAGTTCGTATGTCAAGTTGCACGGTAATTCGTAATAAATTAAGTGGATTTTTAAAAAGTGGAACTCCGCTGCATCAATGTACTCATTCTGTCATTTTTGAGACAGTTTATTTACCTCCCGATTCAGGAACTCACTTTTCTGCGTCGACTACTTTCCGGAAAGAGACTGGCATCGGTGTGGGGCAGGAAGATGGAGGCCACATACTGATCTTTAAAGCCCGGGATTTCCGAGAGCTCAAAACTGGTCATCTTGCGTACTACGGCAACCACATCCTGACGGATATGGTTGGAGAGTTCACTCATCCAGGCACCCACCAGGGAGCCATTTCCAACATAGAGTATTTTCTCTGGATCCACCTCCGGCAGCAGGCCCACACTCATGGCGCTGTCAAGATCAATAAACGACCCAAAGCCACCCGCCAGGATAATCTGTTCAAGATCTCCCACCTCAAGGCCCACCTGTTCCAGAAGGGTGGAGACCCCTGCAAAAATGGCGGCCTTGGCCCGGATAAAGTTGTTAATATCCACTTCGTTGAGCACTATATCATGGTCGGCTGCGCACTCATCTTGCCAGGCCAGGACATACTCCATACCGCTACGCCCTTCACGAATCCGTGGGCTGTCGGACTGGTTGAACTTACCAGACTGATTGATAACCCCATTCTCAAAGAGGGTAGCCACGATAATCAGCAGGCCGGAGCCGCAGATGCCCAAGGGGGCCTTGTTGCCCTCGGTGACGTTCATGGGGTCCAGGGTTTCGGGGTTGAGACTGAAATCGCTGATTGCTCCTTCCACTGCCCGCATGCCGTGGGTGATGCCGCCGCCTTCAAAGGCCGGGCCTGCCGAGCAGGCAGCACAGGCCAGCCACTCTTTATTTCCAATGACAATCTCGGCATTACAATGAGACATTCGCTTTTTCATAACCTCTCGATCCAGACCTTCAACAGC
>CAYWMZ010000258.1:0-4293 GCA_964459485.1 uncultured Desulfocapsa sp.
AGGGGTGGCATGGCTTGTGGCCTCATGATAGTTACTGAGGATACGTTCCTGAACCATATCATGGGCCTGTGTTTCCATTTCGGGAGCGGTGTGGATCAGGCAGGTCTCAGGGGGGAGGAAGTCAAAGAGGCTGGCCACTTCACCATGCTCTTTGTAGAACAGAGGGAGGAAGAATTCCATTCCTGGGAATCGGACTCCTGTTATAATCTGCTCCCTAAGGGCTGCACTGCCATCTTTATCCCAGTTAAGTTGCCCGGAGAGAGAATCAAATTTTTTGAGAATCTGTTTGGTTTCAGTGGACGAGGCTCTCGGGGAGCAGATATCGCTGGCGGGCAGGATAATCGCCTCAGTTACTTCAGAGATAGAACGCTGGCTGATGGGGTTAAAGCCTCGCAGAGATTCTATGGTATCTCCAAAAAAATCAAGGCGCAGGGGAGAGTTGTGGAGACTTTTCCCGGCAAGAAAAGAGGGCGGGAAGATATCCATAATTCCGCCGCGCACAGAATAGTCACCAACACTCTGTACAAGATTCACCTGTTCGTAGCCCAGACCATTCAGACTGTGAATCAGGGCCTCACGGTCACACTCTTCACCTGCAAGGAGCAGTTCAGCATTATTAAAGAGGATATCACACGGTAGGGTGCGCCGCATCAAGGCCTCTACCGAGACCACCAGGATAAAAGAGGTCTCGGTTTCATGGAGTCGGTACAGGGTGGAGAGTCTGCTGGCGGTGGTGACCGAGTCAGGAGAGAGCGGGGTGTAGGGCGGTATCTCATATCCGGGATAACTGAGCACGGGGAGGGAGGTGAAGCGTTTCAGGTCTTCCTCCATCTGGCCCACCATCTCCTCATCGGGGACGATACAGCAACAGGGCTGAGATTGTGCCTGGAGGGCAGCAAACAGGGCCTTGGCACTTCCTCGTAGCGAGGGGATATCTTGACAGGTCTTAGGGGCGATCAGGGGTGGTGTGAATGGCGTGTGCATGGTCTACAAAAAAGATCCGGCTGCATGGAGACCATGCAGCCGGTGGAGCTAAGAAAGTATGGGGGAGCCAGAACGTCAGGCAGCAGTCACCCGTTGGACAGTTTTTCCAGACAATAGCCTAGAAAGATCCACCAATGGAAAAATCCCATACCGTTGTATCTTCACCCTCTGAGGGGTCGAGGTTATATCCATATACCAGACGCAGGGGACCCATGGGAGAGAGCCAACGTAGCTCAAGGCCAGTTGCCTTGTTGTAGCTGTCAAAGCCGAATTCGGCATGGTCGGCAGTGACCTCACCTGCATCAAAGAAGACCACGCCCCGAATACCGGCCTCATCCATGATGGGGAAGACGTATTCGATATTGGTATACCACATCTTGTCACCACCGATACGGTCACCGGTCAATGGATCGATGGGGCTCGCCTTGCCGTACTGGAAACCACGGATGGTATTGATGCCACCCAGGTAGAAACGTTCATACACTGGAAGTTTCCCATCTTGATTCTCCCAGACACTGCCGCCGGCAAGTTTAAAGTGGAAGACTGTGGTCCAGGGCAGGGGGAAATACCAGCTGGTAAATGCTTCGATTTTGGTAAACTCTGCATCACCAGCTAAGGGGCCGCCGGCATATTTGATGGATATGGAGTTCTCGGAACCACTCCTGGCACCGTTAGCCCGGTCACGAGTATCACGAACCATACCAAATTTGACAGCACTGGTGACATTGATATCCAACGAATCCAGGATAATCTGGGAGGCAAACTCGGAGACATTTGTCAGGACGGTATCTGTATAGCTGTAACTTCCGTACCCTCTCCAGCGTTCAAATATGGGATACCCAATTCGCAGGGCACCACCCTTGGAGTCCTTGTCGTAGTCATCAAACTCACGGGACCAGTTAAAGAGGTCTACTCCCAAGGAGAGATTGGAGTCACGGAAACGGGGGTCGGTGTATCCGAGGTTAAAGCGGCTGGATACCCCGCTCACATTGGCAGCAAGAGAAAGTCTGTCGCCACGTCCCAGAAAGTTGTTTTCTGAGATTTCACCCATGAGCATAAAGGAGTCAACGGAACTGTAGCCTGCACCGACACTGAACTGGCCAGTGGATTTTTCTTTGATATTGACAGTGACATTCATCTTTGACGGGTCAAGGGCCGGTTCGGGGACGATGTTTACCTCTTCAAAGAAGTCGAGGCGCTGTAGGCGTTGGGTACTGATCCGCAGGGCCTTGGAGTCGAAGACACCCCCTTCAGAAATTTTGAGTTCACGGCGGATAACGTTGTCCCGGGTTCTGCTATTACCTTTGATGACAATGCGCTGTATGTACACAAGATCGCCTTTATCTATATTGATTATGACATCAACTCGATTCCCCGTGGTGGATTTTCTTCGTTGAGGACGTATCTCTGCAAAGGCAAAGCCACTTTCAGAATAGAAATCGGTGAGTTTTAAGATGTCTTCACGGAGAACCTGGCGGTTGAAAAAGTTCTGGTTTTGGAGGGAGGTCATATTACGCAGCGTCTGCTTGTCGGCAATAAGATCTCCTTCAAATGAGATGGTCCCCACACGGTAGCGGGGGCCTTCATCTATGGTAAAGGTGATGTAGAGCCAATCTCCCTCCTGGACGACTTTTGGGGTGGCCAGTTTGACTTCGAGGAAACCATGATTGTTGTAAAAGGAACCAAGCCTGGCCACATCCTGATTGATCATCTCCTGTTTCATTAGGCCGCCTTCAGTGAGCCAGGAGAGCCAGTTTTTCGCACTGGATTCGATGACATCTTCCAGATCGCTATTGGTGAAGGTCTTGTTGCCAACGAAGCTGATCTTTTTGATAAAGATCTTGTCTCCTTCTGTAATGGCAAAACGCAGTTCGGCATGTTCGGGGTCTGGGTAGGAGACCTGGGCCGTAACAGTGGTATTGTAGTATCCTTTTGCCCTGTAGAGTCCCTTGATGGCAAGGACACCGTCATTGATTTTTGAAGAATTGAGGATGGTGTTAATGCCTATTTTGGTTGCATCCGCCAACTCCTCTTTGGTGAAGGTGTCGATACCTGAGTAATCGATACGCCGAATGATGGGCTTCTCGGTAACCTCAAAGGTCACCACCTTACCAGCTGCGCTGTCTTCCACTTCAATGCGGACATTCTCAAAATAGTCCATCTTGAAAATGGCTTTAAGGTCTTCACGAAGAGTAACAGGATTGTAGAAATCACCCTTTTTGGTCTTGATCTTGCGGGCGATGGCACCCGTATCGATCCTTTCGTTGCCGCTGGGGGCAATGGAGGCGATAATAAAGTCTCGCTCTGTGTAGGATATAACCTCCCGCATCACCTCAGCCAGGGATCCTGCCATATTCTCCAGGGCCTCTCCGTGGCGGAAATAGTACTTGGGGGAATTAGGAGCAAGAAGATCGTAGACCTTATAGTCGATACTGACCTGTTTCCCGATTATAGTGAGACTGCCTACGGCCACATAGTCACGACCCGTTGTTGAGGCAATCTTCTGTAAATCTTTGGTATTGGGTGGCCAGCTACCCGAGTAGTCAACAAGTTTGGTGGCCTCTGCTCTGGGCATCATGGAAAAGGAGGACGGGTACAGCGCATTACTGAGGGCGCTGTCGGCCTGCTCTGTGAGTTCTGTCAGTTGGGAGGGGCTGTTAATCTTTAGTGGCAGGTAGCTGGTGTTTTGTTCAACGGCTGAAGCAGAACCGGCTGAAACCAGCAACAGAGAGAAAAGAAGTGTCAGAAAAAAGAGGTACTGTGAGGAGCCTTTGGTGGGGAGCCGCAAAGGAGAGGCCGCCTTTCTGCTTTGATTCATGGAGTATCCTGTCTCTCTATGAGATTGGTTTGTCTTGTCAGTACTTGTAAGCCGCATTTCACAACATTTCACAATGCTGTTCACCTGGAGAAAATTGATAAATTTTACAATATGCCATGTTTCTTGGGTTTTGCAAAGTGCGCAAAGGTCTAAAGGGGAAAAAAGAATCTCTCAGTTTGCCGTTTCCAGTTAATCGATCAGATCCTTGAATGGTGAAGTGGAGTCTTCATGGACGGTGTTGAGTAATTCGAGTGGTGATTGTTCGAAGTCTTCTGCCATGTCATGGGCACGGATGAGTGCTTCGGTATAAGTGGAGATAAGGTTCTCATGGGTCCAGCGTGTCAGGTAATAGACCACCAGTGCCGGGAGCTTGGTGTAGATGGTTTCCTGAGGTTTTGGGTCAACAAAACTTGATTTCAGGAGTTTGTCGGCAGAGAGGGTTTGGGTTTTGTAGAAGCTTTCAAGGAACATGAGCTCAGCTGGGAGGCCGC
>CAYWMZ010000259.1:0-4257 GCA_964459485.1 uncultured Desulfocapsa sp.
ATATTTCTTGGTGGGCCGTGAAGGATTCGAACCTTCGACCAATTGATTAAGAGTCTTACGGTTCACTATTCGTACGGAAATAATCTTTTTCGTATATCACACCCTAAATTCTTGTTTATCCTTTGCAATTTCCAAATATAAATGGTACTCTGTACGTACAGAGTGAGAAGAATTCGCACAATAAGAGATAGATTTCATAGGACGGGCATAGAACCGAGGGGGCAAGGTGAGTAAAAAATTTAAATTCACGAAAGCACGATTAGAGAAGCTGGCATCCTCGGATAAGAGAACGTACTACTTCGACACCGGGCAAAAAGGCCTTAGACTGTCAATTACTCCAGCAGGCTCCAAAACATATCAGTTTCAAGCATGGCATTCGGGCAAGAAAAAACCGGTGAGTCGGACAATCGGAAAGGTCGGTGATATTTCCATTAGGGAAGCCCGAAAACAGGCTGCAGATCTGTTGTTGCAAGTCTCTGCAGGCGCTGACCCAGAGGCAGCGCGGGCGGAAGCGCGGGCGGAAAAGAAGCTGAACGAAGTTTTTGAAAATTATATTGCGGACTATGCCAAGGGACACAAGCGTACTTGGTTGATGGACGTGAAGAATTATGATCGGTACTTTAAAAAACAGTTAGGTGGCCGTAAGGTCAAAGAGATAGATCAAGATATAGTCAGGCGCTGGCATACAGAAATAGGCACAAAAAACGGCCATTATGCAGCTAATCGTATGATTGCACTGCTCAGTAGTATTTTCAGTAATTCTCTTCCTGGAGAGATAAATCCTTGTCGTGGTATCAAAAAATTTAAAGAGCAGTCCCGGGACCGGTTTTTAAATGTTGAAGAGTTGGGGCGATTTTTTGAGTCCCTGGATGAGGAACCGGAAATTTTTCAAGATTTTTTTCGCCTGCTCCTGATTACTGGTGCAAGGAAAATGAACGTTCTTTCGATGAGATGGGATGAAATGCAAGGGAATGTTTGGGTGATTCCTGCAGAAAAAGCGAAAGCAGACCAGAGCATAAATGTTCCTCTGCTGCCACAGGCAATGGAGATTTTGAACCGGCGGAAAGCAGATTGTAAAGGGCCGTTTGTGTTTCCCGGTGCCGGGAAAACCGGACATCTTGTTGAGCCCAAATCATCATGGCGCAGGATCACCAAAAGGGCCGGTCTGATAGATGTTAGGATGCATGACCTACGCCGGACCATGGGAAGTTTTCAGGCGGCGACAGGGGCAAATACGGCTATTATCGGGAAGAGCTTAGGGCATCGCTCGGAAAAATCCACAGCGATTTATACTCGTCTGGATCTAGATCCTGTTCGTGCTGCCATGGGCAAAGCTGTCGACGTTATGTTTGGGGGTGAATGATGATGGTGGATGAAGACTATGAACCGGGTTGTGATGAACTGGACGAGAATCAGGAACTTATTGAAACTTTGGATAAACTTGCGCACATGGAATTGGCGTTTAGAGAAAATCCTACATTTACACTTGCAAGAGAGATATGGCTGTTTTGCTACGAGCATGAATTGAAGGTATCAGATGCCGTGGAAGCAAGGTTTGTCGCGCAACTTAAATCAGACGCTGGGACTTGTACTCCTCTCTTTGGGAGAAGGAGAGCCCAGGGAAAGAAAAAAATGAAGGATCTTCATTTACACTGTGAGATCAACACTGAAATCGATAAGCAGAAAAAAATAAAGTTATACGCAGCGAAGACCCGAGCGTATGGCGTCGTTGCAGCACGCCACAATATGGAAGAGGATGCAGTGAAGCGGTGGCATCACAACCATAAAAAGAAAAAGGAAACGTAACAAACGCTAATTTAGCCTCTGTCACAGACATAGCCCGTTTAATTCACTATAGAATTCGTATAGGGAATTAAACGGGCTATTTTTATTTTATACAGGAGGAAAACACATGGGAAATCAAAAACAAACCCGGCCATTGTCATGTAACACGTTGCGCGCGGCGAAATACCTGGGATTTAGCGAAGGATATTTGCGCAAATTGCGCCTTCTTGATGATGGGCCTACTTGGATTAGGATCGGATCTGCAAGAATTGGATATCTGTACGAAGATCTTGACGCGTGGATCAAGGAACAGAGGGTTACGCCAGCAGGAGGCATCTAAAAATGAATCGTGTAATAGAGATTAAGCAGAAACCCGTAAAAGTGTGCAAAACCTGCAGCTTTTGGGAACAAGGATACTGCAGATTTTCAAAGATTTTGCAGGTTCAACCAGAATGGAGCTGCCTACAGTGGAGGAAGATTCAAAAATGAAGTTTCCCGCAACAACGAGCGCAAGGGCCCAGCGGGCCGAATGGAGGATTTGACTGACATAAAAAAGTGCGGCTCAGTGACCAGCTGAAAACCGCACAAAACTTAAGGACTTGTAATAAGATGAATAACACAAAAGTAGCAGAAAATCAAGAAATTACGTTCAGTATTGCAAAAACAGACAACGGCATCCTAACCAAAGAAATGAGCTTGCAGGATGGTGAACTCATCAGGAAGTCTGCCGCGAAAATGCGTCGAGGCTCTTTAGAACTAATCTGCATACCTATAAAAGATTTTGGTGAATGTATTCAGGAACGGGGAGAGAAAGAGGCATTGGTTCACGGAGTTGCAAAGAATGGCGATGTTGAAAGTAAACTTGTTTTGAAAGGCAAAGAAGATGGCGAAAAAATTTCCCGCAGTAAAGAATATATAGAATATCCAAAAGGCCCAGGTCTCGGTCTATTTGATCATGACAAACCGAGAGGCAATGCTGTTGGGTCGGGTGAGGCACTGAAAAATTACACTCCTGCAGAACTAAACCGCATCCTATCAGAAATCTTTCCAGAACTTGAGGAAGCGGGGACATGGTCAACACATTCAACGAGTTCACACATATACACCAAGGAAGGGGACGAGTTGCGCGGGGCGGATGCTGGGTTCCATAGTTATTATTTTCCAAAGAATGCCAGTGATAACCCGAGGTTTTTAGAAGTCATCGGGAAAAAATTATGGATTGCTGGTTATGGGCGGATTGAAATATCCAGATCGGGGGCGATGCTGGAGCGTACGCTTGTTGATTTGAGTGTAGGCAGTCCGGAACGCTTGGACTTTGTAGCTGGAGCAAAATGCCGTGACGGTCTGAAGCAACAGCTCCCTGCACCCAAATTCAAAATAGGTGGGTTACTTGATACCGAAAAATTATTGGATCTCACTGGCAAAGAAGAACTCAAATACCAAGAAATTTTGAAGGGGGTCAAGTCGAACGCGTCTGAGAAAGTTGAGACCGTTAAATTAAACTATCGGAAAACAGAGACGGAGAAACTTGTTCAACAAGGACATTCACCTGAAGAAGCAGAAAAAATCGTTGCCAGCCGGATGATTGGTAAATTGCATGGGGATGATATTCTGTTTTTTTCTCATAAGAGTGGGGGAGTCACTGTTCAAGAGGTGGTGGATGATCCTGAGAACTATGATAAAAAATCTTTGGCTGACCCCATAGAACCGGAATACGACGGGGGGAGTAAGACCAAAGCTAAGTTCTATTGGAATGAAGGACATCCCATAGTCAACAGCTATGCCCATGGCGGTGTGAAGTATACCATCATCCAAGGAGGAATTCTAGTGGGGCAGGGAAAAGACGGTGCATATCTCTTTAAAGAGAATAAAGCACTGGACATATTACTAGATTATTTTGCCCCCCGTATCACCATTGATGTGGATTCAGGAAAGGTCTTTGAATTTACAGGCACTCACTGGGCTGGTCGAAAAGCAAAATTCTTTGATGGGTTGGTGTTGAAGACAGTTCAGCATGAAGCGAGTCCGTGTAATTGGAAACCAACTTATCAAAGTGGTTTAGCTACAATGTTAAAAATCCACCCGGATCTACAATCTTCACCCGTGAAAACGGGGGTAATCCCATTCAAAAATGGCATTGTCAATGCTGAAACTGGTGTTTTAAGTCCTATCAGCCCCAAGAATGCAACTACTTGGTGTTCACCATTATCCTATGATGGGTCTGCTAAGTGTCCGAAGTTCCATGCCTGGCTGGCCTGGGCGCTTGAAGGTGATGGTGCGTCGATCAATATGGTCCAGGCGTTTTTTTGTCTGACCTTGATAGGAAAGACCAGCTCCAACATACGGAACCAAAAATACTTGGAGTTGATCGGGCAAGGTGGGGCCGGGAAATCCACCTTCATGAGAATCATTACGAGTTTGATAGGTCCGGACTCCATTGGAAACACATCATTCAAATCAATTGAAAATGAT
>CAYWMZ010000260.1:0-4243 GCA_964459485.1 uncultured Desulfocapsa sp.
GCTTTGAATCTTTCTATGCTTTCTATATCTTAGGGGTTTCCCATGGGTAACAATAATCCAATAGACCGTCTCCTCCGTGCAGAACATTACGATCCATTTCAGGTTTTAGGGGTACACTTTAATACCAAAGAAAAAAATACCGCCATTATCCGCTGCTTTCAGCCCCATGCCCGTACGGTTGCGCTGCTGATTGACGACAGAGAAATTTCCATGGACAGGGTTCGGGAAGAGGGTCTGTTTGAGGCAGTCATTGACCGTGGAACAGTGCTAGACAGTGACCTTGATCCCTATACCTATCAATATCTGATTACCTATAACGATGGGATAAAAAAAACTGTTAACGATCCTTACCGCTTTATGCCCATCCTCAGTGAAGAAGACCGGTTTCTTTTCAACTTTGGTACCAACTATCAACTCGACAATCACATTGGTGCCCACCCCGGTATGTATTCACAGATCCAAGGCACCATCTTTCGAGTCTGGGCTCCCTCTGCAACACGGGTCTCCGTTATCGGTAACTTCAACGGCTGGGACGGCCGTGTCAATCCCATGCGTAGCCTTGGGAGCTCTGGTATATGGGAACTCTTTCTACCTGGAGTTGAAGAAAACGAAATATATAAATTTGAAATCCGTACCACCCGGGGGGAGATCCTGGAAAAATCTGATCCTTTTCAATTCTATGGAGAAATCCGACCAAAAACCGCATCTATTGTGCACTATCTTGACCACTATAAGTGGCAGGATCAAGAATGGCAGGAGACCAAACAGTCTGCTAATCCCTACGATAATGCCATGTCGATCTATGAGGTTCATGCCGGATCCTGGCAGCGGGACCCTTCAGATCCTGAGCGTTTTCTAACTTTTAGAGAGCTTGCCGACAAACTTATTCCCTACGTGCAACGACTGGGATTTACGCATATTGAACTTATGCCGGTTATGGAACACCCCTTAGATGAATCCTGGGGCTATCAGGTTACCGGTCCCTTTAGTATGACCAGTAGATACGGTATCCCTGAAGATTTTATGTACTTTGTGGATAAATGTCACCAGGAAGGCATTGGAGTAATCCTTGATTGGGTTCCTGCCCACTTCCCTAAAGATGCCCACAGTCTGGCACGATTTGACGGAACTGCCCTCTATGAACATGAAGATCCCAGAAAAGGTGCCCACCCCGAATGGGGAACTTTTATCTATAACTACGGCAGAAAAGAAGTTAGTAACTTTCTTATTGCCAACGCCCTGTTCTGGCTCGACAAATACCATATTGACGGCCTTCGGGTCGATGCAGTTGCCTCCATGCTCTATCTCGATTACGCCAGGAAAGATGGAGAATGGATCCCCAACTGTTACGGAGGCCGTGAAAATCTTGAGGCCATAGAATTCATCAAGCACCTCAACTCAGTAGTCTACGAACGGCATCCCGGAACGCTGATGATAGCTGAGGAATCCACCTCCTTCTACGGAGTCTCAAAACCGGAAGATCAGGGAGGTCTCGGTTTTGGCTTTAAATGGAATATGGGCTGGATGAATGACATCCTCAACTACTTTGAAAAAGACCCCATCTATAGAAGATACCACCATAACAATCTTACATTTTCAATAATGTATGCATTTTCCGAAAACTTCATCCTGCCCATTTCACACGATGAAGTGGTACACGGCAAACGTTCTCTCATCGATAAGATGCCAGGAGATCTGTGGCAGAAGTTTGCCAATCTTCGTCTGCTGTTTCTCACTATGTGGATGCATCCGGGGAAAAAACTGGTATTTATGGGGAACGAATTTGGGCAGTGGCGAGAATGGAACTGTAAACAGAGCCTGGATTTTCATCTGCTCCATGAAAATGAAATGCACAGTGAAATGCTCAACTTCTTCGGGGAACTAAACGAACTCTACCTAGAGAACCCCAGCCTCTGGGAACAAGACTTCCACCAGGATGGCTTCAAGTGGATGGATCTTGAAGATAGGGCCAACTCCATTATATCCTACGCACGCTTTGCCAAAGACCCTGCCGACCATCTGGTCTGTCTCCTTAACTACACCCCGCAGACCTTCTTTGACTACAAGATGGGACTCCCCAGTGCAGCAAACTACAAACAGATTTTCTGCTCAGATCAGAGTCGATTTGGCGGTAGCAATGCGGCCAACAAAACCGTCTATAAAGCCATCGACGAACCCTATGCCCAGGCCCGCTTTCATGCCAGGGTAACGGTGCCGCCCCTGGCAGGGATTATTCTTAAACCCTGCTGAGAACCGACTGTAATCCATTGTCCACGGAGAGTATGCCATGTCCAGTCAACACCCAACCCAAGGCACAGGAGACAAGACCAAACAGGCCTTAGCCGAACTGTGCCAACTGTGTGAAAAACATCCTGAAACCACCCGTCAAACGCTGTTGCGGCAGGTGGAAGTTAAATACGATCTTACCCCCAAAGAGTGTGAGTTCCTGAATCGAAACTTCGATAAAACCGCATAGAACCTTGCCAAGCCCTAAAACCTGCTTATTTTTTCTGTACGTTTTATAACACCGATTACTCCCTTAGGGAATAACTGTATTAAGAACCTTATTACAGAGAACGACCATGGATGCATACCAACAACTGATCACCACGCTGGCCCTTACCATGGGTACGGCATGGGCTGCTGGAATTAATCTTTACGCCACCATCGCCGTCCTTGGCACCATGGGACTGACCGGAAACATGGTACTCCCTGAGCAGTTACTGGTTCTCCAAAACCCCATGGTTATAGGGGCTGCTGCCCTGATGTATCTGGTGGAGTTTTTTGTTGATAAAACCCCAGGTGTTGATACCGGCTGGGATACCATTCACACCTTTATCCGTATCCCAGCAGGAGTACTGCTCGCTGCGGGTGCTGTGGGTGATGTCAATCCTGCCATGGTAATCACAGCAGGTATTCTGGGTGGCGGAGTTGCCGCAACCACCCATTCTATCAAGGCTGGAACCAGGATACTTATTAACAGTTCACCGGAACCTTTTAGCAACTGGACGGCATCGGTGCTTGAAGATGTGGCAGTCATCGGGGGAATCTTTACCATGCTCCACTATCCCCTGGCCTTTTTACTCTTCTTTATTGCCTTTATTCTTGTTGCCATCTGGGTACTGCCCAAAATATGGGGTGGCATAAAGCTGCTCCTTGCTTCCATTATCCGGCTTTTCTCAGGAAATACACCACCTACACCACCGCAGTCTCCACAAGAGGCCCAAAAGAAGTTACCCCAAGGCTAATGTGCCCTTGAGTAGAACGCCCCATATTGTTGATTCGAGTTCTGAGCGTAACCCTTTCCTGCACCACAGGCAGGAACATATCTCTTTTTACCAATTTTTTCCCTTAATCAGCCCCCAGACTATGTTAATGTAGTACCAGGAACATCAGACGAGGTGTGCTGCCAGAGCATAGCAGATGCCCCAGAGAACAGCAGGGAATACGCAATATCTCTTGAAACTCTATGATGCCAGAACCTTTCAAATATAAGATTTCATCACATAACGTATTATTAAGGGATCACAATGTTAAAAAAATTACTTTCTATATTCATGCTGTTATTGGCAAGCACTGCACTTTTCATCCAGACAGGGGCAGCCGAAACGATCTCAGGCAAAATAATCACTGGATATCGGGTTCTGAACATAAATCCTGCCATAAAATCCAATGACTTTACTATCTATCGCGGAGACTATATAAAATTTTCTTTTCCTGAAAAATTTACCAGTCTGCCCTTTGCCATGCCGAAAATGAAATATTCCGGCACCCTTTTCCCTTCCCACAGCAAATCCCCTTTCTTTAAAATGAAGACCGTGGGAAGCTACCCCTTCACCCTGGGGGACTCCACAGGAAAAGTTACCGTTGTAAAGCTTATTCGTCCCAATTACACAGAGGTTACGGCCGACGAAGCGGCAGAGCTCCTTAAAAACATCAATCCGTTTATTCTGGATGTTCGCACCCCAGGTGAATATAAACAACTACACATCGCAGGAACCACCCTTATCCCCATCCAACAGCTCCAGTCACGCATCGGCGAGTTGGAATCGAAGAAATATGAGGATGTCTTTGTCTACTGTGCCACGGGTAATCGATCCACAGTTGCAGCACGGATCCTGGCAGATCGTGGCTTTAAACGAATTTATAACTTACGCTATGGTGTGTACGATTATGCCCGCAGGGGGAATCCCTACCAGACCGGAAAATGAGTCACATGGCCTTCTAGCCGGGTAGATTAAGG
>CAYWMZ010000261.1:0-4235 GCA_964459485.1 uncultured Desulfocapsa sp.
GGTTCAAATCAAGATGGTGATTGGGGACAATATGGCCATTGCCCGGGAGATCGGTTCCATGCTTGGGCTTACCGGCAGATCCATGCGGGCAGAACAGTTAAGCGGGAAGTCGCAGGCTGAGCTGATCGGCCTGACCCGGGCTCTAAGCAGTGCCATTTATCATAAACTGCATCCCGAGGTCTCAAGCAAAGAGGCAGGACACTTTGCCGATTCTGTTATTGACGAGCTTGAATCCATTTATGATGTCAGCCTGCTCAATCAGGAGTTTCTTCACACCCACGAGTCCGCCATCATTGAAATGATAGAATCCACGGATATCTTTGCGGAGGTAGTGCCTGAGGATAAATCTATGCTGGTGGACAGCCTGCAGAAAGCAGGGCATATCGTGGGCATGACCGGGGATGGAGTCAATGACGCCCCGGCCCTGAAAAAAGCGGATTGCGGCTTTGCGGTCTCCAATGCAACTGATGCGGCCAGGGCAGCCGCAGATATTATTCTCACCGCACCGGGATTAACCGTGATCAACCATGCCATTGAACAGGCCAGGATCACTTTTGAGCGGATGAAGAGTTATTCTATTTTCAGGATTGCCGAGACCATTCGCATCATCCTGTTTATGACCCTGTCCATTGTGGTGTTTAATTTCTATCCCATCACAGCCCTGATGATCATTATCCTGGCCCTGCTCAACGATATCCCCATCCTGGCCATTGCCTATGACAACACCAAAGTACAAAAATCACCAGTGCGTTGGAATATGCCGGAGCTGTTGACCGTTGCCTCTACTCTGGGGATTGCCGGGGTGCTCTCTTCCTTTCTGCTGTTTTTCATTCTGGTGCAGCTGCAGTTCAGTGACGAGGTGATCCAGTCCATGATGTTTGCCAAACTGGTCATTGCCGGGCACGGTACCATCTACAACACCCGCATTGATGACTGGTTTTGGAAAAAGCCCCATCCCTCATGGCTGCTTTTCTGGGCCACCTTTTCCACCCGGGTGCTCGGAACCATTATTGCGGTGTATGGTATTTTCATTCCGCCCATCGGCTGGACCTGGGCCATGTACATGTGGGCCTATGCCCTGGCCTGGTTTGTGTTTAACGATATGATCAAGATGCTGACCTATCGAATTTTGCGGCGGCGAGGGTTGTATGTGTAACCAGCATGACTGGAGCAGGTAAGCGGAGCAAAGCATAGACTCCGGGTTTTCAGGCCACAGCTACAACGAAGAATGAAAGAGACTCAAGAGTCAAGGCCCTGGAAGGCACTTTCGGATAAACAAAAGCTATACGGTTCATGCCAGTTCAGCCTGGTTGCTGGATGCGCACGGATTTGGGTTATTTCGTATCGTTCCAGTCCCGGCGAACAGTATCCAGGCTGTTTCGCCAGGCCTCGGCATCGCCGTAATCAAAGAATTTTTTTGTTCGATGATGGGGATCAGGGGTGCGCCGGGCATGTTTTATCGGGCACCAGTACTGCTCAGTACGGGCAACTACTTCACGGCCATATTCCATCAGCCCGTTGCCGTATCCGCAGTATACACAGTTGGCCTTTTCGATCAGGTTCAGATATGGCAGGTACTGCCGGTCGATGTACAGGTAATCGCTGCGGCGTACCCGGGGAATACCATAAATACGAAAACAGACATGCTGGTACAGGGTGACACTTACATCCAAAAATACCAGCGATACCACCATGCCATAGATGACCGGGGCTGATATGATAAATCCCAGAGGAGCCTTCTTCAGGTAACTCCACACATCCGTTCGCTGCTGATGCTGCCAGAGTCGTACCTTCTGCTCAAAGATCACCCTGCCCCGATGCATGGTATAGCTGAACTGTTTCCGTTTCTCAGTCAACAGTTTGTCAACTTCCTGTTCAAACTCATGCTGTGCAGCAGCCAAACGTTCCAGCAACTTGTCAAATTTTGTTGAATTACTCATGTGGGCTCTATGAAATAGTATTTTTTAGGCAACTGTTCAGAAGCACCCCATCTTCGCTCATTTCGACCTTCTCGAATAACACAAGTAGCTTTCAAAGGCCGAGGTAAGCGAGGCACGAGACTCCGAAGATGTGGCACTTCTGGACGGTTACAGGGCCAGGTTATGCACGTATTTTATTACGACCTGAATAGTTACTTTTTTATAACAGTTCACCAGTGGCTGACCTGACCTAGCCAGGAAGCATAAACTCCTGATCTATGGTACTGCATATTCCCTGCAATTGAACATAGATATTCTGATATTCCCATTGATATTGCTGACTTTAAAAAAATCTCTGTGTTCAGTTGGTCTGGAGAATCAAGGAATCTTGTCTCTACCCTAATCTGTGAACAGGTTTAAGCCTTTATGGACATAACGTTTTTCCTCCTCATTGTCACAATCGCTATTATAGTGGTTTTCGATTTTACCTGTGGTTTCCATGATTCTGCTGATAAGATCGCAACCTATATTGCCTCCCGGGCCATGAAACCCGGTATGGCAATCTTGCTGGTGACCACCTTTACCTTTATCGGTCCCTTTGTCGGGGGTCTAGCTGTGGCTGACACTGTTGGCCAGTTTGTCAGTCTCCAGGGACAGTCACCACTGATTGCCGAAAGTGTAATTCCAGCCTCTATCCTGGCAGCGGTCAGCTATAACATCCTGACCTGGAAATTCGGCCTGGTTGTGCTAACCCAAATTTGACCACCCTGAGCAAAGATTCTCTGGATGTTATGGTAGATGTCAAAACCATAATAAAGGAGGAGAGGAGTTGCTCAACATGGATCAATATGAATTTATCAGGACGGCCCATCGTGTCTACGGCAAGAACAATTGGCAACTTGATCCTGATCATTATCTCGATCTTCTCAAAGAGCGGCCCATGGCCTTTAACAGTGCCAGGCCCATTCGCCAGTGGCGAAAAAGCTGGCCTGATTCTCTTGAGAAGTTCCTGGATCGTCTCTGTCAGGCACCGGGAGAGACGAAAGGGACCAAAGATTTTATCGCCGTACTGATGCTCTGCCGAAACTATGAAGCAGACGAGGTCGAAACGACAGTGGAGCTGGCACTTGAGAACAATATCGGCTCAAGTCAAGGGGTGCGCCACCTGCTGATTTATGCCAATGGTGTGGAAAGCATAACCAATGCGCTTGATGGTTGGGACAGTCTGCCACCTACCGACGTTAAACAATACGGTCAATTGGGAAGCATACAATGAAAGAGACCACCCTGTTTGAGCTCAAAGCTAACCTGAAAGACCTGAAATTATCAGCCATGGTTCGGGAGATAGACTCTACCCTGCGTCAGGCAACAGACTCCGGGATAGGCTATGACGATTTGCTTGTTGACCTGACCCGCCTGGAGATAGAAACACGAGCTGCTAACCGCTTGAAACGAGGGGTTAAGGAAGCTAGATTTCCGCTTCTCAAGCCTCTGAAAACCTTTGACCTTGAGGCAGTACCAGCGCTTGATATTCGTGTTTTTCACGAACTCATCAGCTGTGAGTATATCAGGGAGCAGCGGAATGTTATTTTTTGGGGTAGTAGTGGAACCGGAAAGACACATATGGCCACCGCTCTTGGTATTGAGGCCTGTAAAAATAATTACAGAACTCGCTTTGTCACCTGCTATGGCCTGGTTAACGAGCTCATCGAAGCACGAGAGGAACGCGACCTGCAACGCCTCTTGAAACGCTACAGCCGCTATGATCTCTTGATTCTGGATGAACTGGGCTACATTCCGTTTTCCAGGGAAGGAGCAGAATTGCTCTTCCAGGTGCTTGCCGAGCGCTATGAAAAAGGCTCTGTGATGATCACAACCAACCTTGGCTTTGCCGACTGGACTCAGGTATTTGGTGACCAGACAATGACCGCCGCCCTGCTTGACCGGCTTACTCATAAGGCCAAGATAGTAAATTGTAGCTGGCAGAGCTACCGTTTGAAGCAGAGCCTTGAGAGTGGCAATACGATAAAAAAGAAGGAAGATCAATGGAGATTTACTGATTTGTGAACTCTGACAGATCATACCATTATAGGTTCAGGAGATGATAAAGTCAGAAATCACCTACGACCGTGAAAAGGCTGGAGAGTTGCTCCGGCAGTAGCAGAAAAAAACAAATCTGATGGAGGCCTCCCCCCTTTTTCAGCTCACGAAAAAAATGCTCTCACTATATATTTTTTCTTGACTCCAATTGGAGGAGTATCTATTGTTAAATATGAAATATATCACTTCCTCTTAATTACTCTTAGTCCATTTTGC
>CAYWMZ010000262.1:0-4233 GCA_964459485.1 uncultured Desulfocapsa sp.
GGTACGGACAACAGTCAGGGAGAAGTCTACCTCACCATTATTGTAGGTCAGGCCGTCAATAATGGTCATTTGGTTCATAAATTTGCAAACCCTAATCCCCAGGATGTCCTAGGTGTCAACTCCCGTCTGGAACTATCACAGGCCCATCATGAATTACAAATGCGTAGAAACCGGGCTCTTATGGCAGAAGGAATCTCCATGATCCAGCCCGAAGCCATTCAGGTAGCACCCGGTTCCAGGATCAGTAAAGATGTGACACTCCATCCAGGAGTCGCAATTTCAGGAAATTCCATTATAGACTCAGGCTCTACGATTCTGGCTGGAGCCCAACTGCATAATAGTCGCCTTGGTGAACACTGCACCATTGGTGCCTACAGCTGTCTCAATGATTGTAATCTCCCAGACAACAGCACCCTCCCTCCCCACAGTCACAACTGCTAAAGGGAGGCAAAAGCCCCCATGATTTTAGTTAACGAACAGCCCTTCCCATTTATTGAAGGACAGACCCTTGCAGACCTTGCCGCTGTTATAAAGCCATCTGCCGATCTCTTTATTCTCAACGGATTCCCAGTAACTGCAACCACCCCACTGAAAGAAAAAGACTCCTGTACCCTAATCGAAAAAGGTGTAATCCCCGCCCCTGAAGAACTTGACGCCCTGCTCAGTGCTCGACACACCCCAGGCGTTCACTCGAAAATCAGACATGCAACCGTGGCTATCCTGGGCCTTGGCGGCCTTGGTTCTGCGGTAGCGGGAGCCTTTGCCAAAATCGGTATTGGCAAGATGCTCTTATCCGATTATGATGTGGTGGAACCGAGCAACCTCAATCGGCAGCACTATTTTGTTGACCAGATAGGGATGGCCAAGACTCAGGCCTTGCAGGAAAACCTTGTCCGTATGAATCCTTCAGTTTCCCTGGAGCTCATTGAGGAACAACTGACTGAGTCTCGATTGGCACAATGCTTTCAATCTGCTGATGTGCTCATCGAATGTTTCGACGACCCCGAAATGAAGGCGGCGACTCTTCGTGTTGTTCTGACACAACTAAAAGATGTGGCCTATGTCGGATCTTCCGGTATGGCAGGCTATGGTGATAATAACAGTATTGTTACCCACACCATTCGGCCAGGTGTCTATATAGTTGGTGATGAAACATCAGAAGCCAGGGTCGGAATGGGACTAATGGCACCCCGGGTTGGCATTGCCGCCCATCATCAGGCCAATCAGGCCTTACGAATACTCCTTGGAGTAGTTAAAAATCGTCAGCAATAGATACGGCTTGAGTGTAGCCCTTATCACACGACAATAGATTCATCCTGAAACACCCATGAATATAAAAGTTAACGGCAGCAACAAATCATTTCAAGGAGTCAGTACGGTAGCTGATCTGCTGCACAATCTGCAACTCCCACCGGAAAATGTTGTTGTTGAACTTAATACATCCATAATCCAACCTGAATCCTATTCCACAGCCACACTTGCTGAAGGGGATCAGGTGGAAATAATACGATTTGTTGGAGGCGGCTGATATGCTGACCATCGCAGGGACAGAGTTTCACTCCCGACTTTTTTTAGGAACAGGTAAATTTTCATCATCCGCTGTTATGGCTGAGGCCATTGCAGCATCCAAGTGCCAGATGGTAACCGTGGCCCTGCGCCGAGTAGATCTCGACAACCCCGATGATGATATCATGACGGCCCTTGGCCAGCGAGAATACACCTTTCTTCCCAACACTTCTGGTGCCCGGGATGCCAAAGAGGCCATTCGCCTGGCCCACCTGGCCCGTGCCGCCTCTGGCAGTCCCTGGCTGAAACTTGAAGTCACGCCAGATCCACGCACCCTGCTCCCCGATCCGGTGGAGACCCTGCTTGCCACCGAGCAACTGGTTAAGGATGGCTTCACTGTCCTTCCCTACATGAATGCCGACCCCATTCTAGCCCTTAAGCTGCAAGACGTCGGAGCCGCCGCTGTTATGCCCCTTGGCTCCCCCATAGGAACTAATCAGGGAGTGCTCACCGACAGTATGGTTGCGATCATCATCGAACAGGCCAAGGTTCCCGTTGTGGTCGATGCTGGGATTGGTGCCCCATCACACGCCGCCTACGCCATGGAAATGGGAGCAGATGCCGTACTTGTAAATACTGCCATCTCCATTGCAGGTGATCCGGTGGCCATGGCCGCCGCATTTGCCCAGGCAGTTGAGGCCGGACGTAGTGCCTACACTGCTGGTATGGGACAACGCAGCAAACAGGCAAGTGCCTCTTCTCCGGAAGAAGGAAAACTCTCCTCTGATCTTAGCTTTTTGGCCTGATATGTTTCTTTCACCCGATTTCCAGCAACTAAGCGATACGGTTCAGACTGCCACCAAAAGTGACGTTAAAAAGGCTCTGGAAGCTCCAAAACTAAGCCTTTTAAATCTTGCTGCTCTGCTCTCTCCTGCCGCCCTACCCTATCTCTCTCAGATGGCAGAGCAATCCCGTTCAATCACCCGGGCCCGGTTTGGGAACACCACCCAACTCTACGCCCCCATCTATCTTTCCAATTACTGCACCAATCGTTGTGCCTACTGCGGATTTTCTGCTGATAATCGTATCAAGCGCAAATGTCTCACCCTAGATGAAGCAGAAAAAGAGGCTATGATACTCCGGGATCGTGGATTCCAGCACATTCTTCTCGTCTCTGGAGAGGCAGAGAATGCCGTGGATGTGGAATATATGGAGGCAATTGCCCTTCGTCTACGCAATAAATTTGCCGCCGTCTCCATTGAGATCCAACCCATGTCAACGGAGCACTACCGACGCCTTTTTGAGGCAGGTATTACTGCCGTTGCCGTGTATCAGGAAACATATGACCGTAAGGTCTATAAGGAGGTCCATCTCTCGGGCAAAAAAAGTGACTATGACTACCGTCTCAAAACTCCGGCCCGAGTGGCAAAGGCTGGGATGCGGGAAGTTGGAATTGGCGCACTCCTTGGTCTTTCCGACTGGCGTGCCGAAGGTCTGGCAATTGGTCATCACCTGCACTGGCTGCGCCGAGAATTCTGGCAGACATCTTTCACCGTCTCCTTCCCCCGGATGCGCCCTGCTGCCGGTGAGTTTGAACCGAAACATATCGTCACCGAGAGCCACCTCAGCCAGTTGATCTTTGCCCTGCGCCTCTTCGACCCTGATGTCGGCCTTATCGTCTCCACCCGTGAGGAGTCCCGCTATCGGGATGGGATGCTGAAACTTGGCCCCACCCGCTATTCCGCCGGATCTTGTACCGCCCCCGGAGGATACGGGGACTCTGATCATGAAGGGGAACAGTTCAGTGTTGGTGATCACCGATCTCTAGACGAGGTCTGCGCCATGATACGAGACCAAGGATTCGACCCGGTCTACAAGGACTGGGACCGGAAATTCCAAATGTTACACGAATAAAAATTACAACCTGCAAACTTAGAAATTTAGTGGAGTGAAGCTATGAGCGATCTAAAAAAAATGTACAGCACCATCCTTGGGGACAGTTTTCCAATGGATATGACTATCTCTTTTGGCGACCAGAAATTGGTCTATCGCAAACGAACCTGGGGCATCAAACTGGAAGACGGCTCCGTTGATGAACGGGGAATCCGCTATGGTGAAAACCCCGATCAGGAAGCCGCACTCTACGAACTTGTGAACGGAAATCTCACCCTTGGTGACTGTAAATTTATCGAGCCCGGAAATGGACTGGTCTCTGCCATTCCTGTTGAAGAAATGCTTCAGGTTGGGAAACATCCCGGCAAGATCAACCTCACCGATGTGGATAACGGACTCAACATCATCAAATATCTCCCGAATAAGGCCGCTGCCGTAATTCTCAAACACAACAATCCCTGTGGTGCAGCCATTGGAGACAGCCTCAGCGAGGCCTATAACCGGGCCAACCGCTGTGACCGCATTGCCGCCTTTGGTGGTGCTGTAATTATGAACCGGGCCGTGGATATCGATACTGCCAAAATGATGGCAGAGAATTATCTGGAAGTGGTTTGTGCCCCTGATTTTGAAGAGGGAAGTCTGGAGATCCTCGCCGCCCGCAAAAATCTGCGGGTTATCCGTATGGCTGCCATCGACCGCCTCAATGACTTTGAGAAATTCCGTTATATTGACTTTAAGAGCCTGATAGATGGAGGGATTATTGCCCAGCAGTCCGCAGTGAACTCCATCCGTTCCATTGCCGACCTCAAACCCGCCACCGCAACTCGCAAAGGG
>CAYWMZ010000263.1:0-4215 GCA_964459485.1 uncultured Desulfocapsa sp.
ATGGTTTCATCTGTCTCTCTGGTGCTGCCTGCAATGGCTTCAAGCATTTTAAAGAGGGCCGAAATTCGTACCGGGAGAAAATCCAGGGTGGTGGTATCTTTGGTGAGATAATCCCAGGCCCCAAGACGCAGCCCAGAGACCCGATCCAGGTCGGAGTTGCGGGCCGTGAGAAAGATAATGGGCAGGCTGGGGGAGAGCTGGCGTAGTTCCCGGCACAGTTCAAAACCGCCCTCCATCTCATCGTGGAGCATCACATCCAGGATGGCAAGATCGGGCAGTTTGTTGTGAAAGGCTGTGCTGGCCTCTTCTCTGGTGTCGTAACTATTCACCTGATAGCCGTCTCGGATCAGGGCCTTGGCGTAGTTGTTGCGCAGGGCCTCGTCGTCTTCCACCAGTGCGATTGTGTATTTCATGCTTCCCCTGTACAAACTCCTCATGTGGTTCTGCTCATCAATAGTGCTGTTCTAGCACAGAAAATCCTCTTTGCCCAGTTGTAAGGCTTATTGTCATAATGTGTCATCTTCTGGCTGTACACTGTCACCTTTGCCTCCTTTCTCTGTCATTGTGCTGTGATTGAGTAAGGAGCATAAGGAATAGTTTTTAAGGTGTCTAACACAGAGGGGAATGTATATGGAAAAGAGGTCAAAAAATGGGAAATGGACAGCACCCGATCCGGGGAATATGCTTTTTATTCTCTATGTGGGTTTAGTTCTGGGGGTGATTGTCCTGGCAATGGTGCTAGAGAGTCATGCGGCACAGGACGGAGGTCAGGAGAGAGGAGTTGAGCTCTCTGCAGT
Source organism: uncultured Desulfocapsa sp. (assembly GCA_964459485.1). Taxonomy (GTDB): domain Bacteria; phylum Desulfobacterota; class Desulfobulbia; order Desulfobulbales; family Desulfocapsaceae; genus Desulfocapsa. The sequence goes on from CAYWMZ010000263.1 coordinate 798, forward strand.
ACAGCAGGGTTCACTTCTTTTTTCCGCCACGGGAGAAGGAGGGCAGCTCTATCCGGCCCCACGGCTCTCCCAGGATGTGAAGATCTATATCACCGCCATGACTGCAAGAACTCTGGTACGCCAGCGTTTTACGAACAATACGGATCAGTGGCAGGAGGCGATCTATGTCTTTCCCCTGCCCGATGAGGCGGCGGTGGATCGTTTGCGGATGCGCATTGGTGAGCGGGTAATAGAGGGTGAGATTCGTGAGAAGGAGGAGGCCCAAAAGCTGTACAACGAGGCCAGGCAGGCGGGGAAAAAGGCCTCACTACTCTCCCAGGAACGGCCTAATATCTTCACCATGGCGGTGAGCAATATTGCACCGGGCGAAGAGATCGAAGTGGAGATCGAGTTTCAACAGCTGGTGGGACTTGAGTCCGGCATCTTCTCCCTGCGATTTCCCATGGTGGTGGGGCCTCGCTATATCCCGGGGAGTCCCTTAGGGCAGGGGGATCAGGAGGTTCCGCTCAAGGTCAGTGGCACGGGCTGGGCCATGGATACGGATCGGGTTGCCGATGCTTCCCGGATCACTCCCCCGGTTGCAGCTGTTGGGCAGGGAGATTTGGATTCCGTTCGTCTGATGGTGGAGTTGGCCGCAGGTTTCCCGGTGGCCCGGGTGGAGAGTCTCTATCATGGTATCACTGTGGTCGATGAGCGGGAGGGTGTTAAAGTTATCCGTTTTAACGGCGAGGTCAGGGCGGATAGAGATTTCGTCCTTGAATGGCAGGCCCAGGCCAGTATCAAAGCTGAGGCTGCACTCTTTGGTGAGCAACTCGGTGCAGAGTCGTATCTGCTGTTGATGTTGAGTCCTCCGACAGTGAAAAGTCAGGAGGAAGCTGCCCCGCGGGAGCTGATCTTTGTCCTCGATACCTCCGGATCCATGGCCGGGCCGTCCATTGTTCAGGCCAGTGAGGCCCTGATTCTGGCTATTTCACGGCTCGGTGAGCGGGACAGGTTCAATGTGATCGAATTTAATTCCAGTACCAGTAAACTCTTTGACCGGGCCCGAACGGCTGATGCCGGGAATCGTGCAGCAGCCATCCGTTTTGTCTCCTCACTCATGGCCAATGGTGGAACCGAGATTGCCAAGGCCCTGGTGGAGGCCCTGGATAGCCGCATTGATCACAAACGTATACGGCAGGTGTTGTTTGTAACCGATGGCAGTGTGGGCAATGAACAGGAACTCCTGGATCTGATAGCTACACGTCTTGGTGATTCACGGCTCTTTACGGTGGGTATCGGTTCTGCACCCAACTCCTATTTTATGTCACGGGCTGCCCGGATGGGGCGTGGCAGCTATGTGTATATCGGGAAGAAGAGTGAGGTGCAGCTCAAGATGGGCCAACTCTTTGCAAAACTAGAGCATCCGGCCATAACCGATATCTTGCTTGAGAGTAGCAGTGGCCAAGCCCTGGAATACTACCCCTATCCCATTCCGGATCTCTACGCCGGGGAGCCCCTTGTTGTCTCTCTTAAGCTTCCCAAGGGGGCAGCGCATGATTCCCTGCGGGTGAGCGGCCGTCTGGCGGTAGCCGTGTGGAAGCGTGAACTGGCGGTGGCGAATATGCCTGAGAGGCCAGGAGTTGCAACACTCTGGGCCAGAAAGAAAATTCGCAATCTTATGGACTCCCTGGCCCTTGGGGCCACACCAAAGGAGACCAGAGAGGAGGTTCTGAAGGTGGCGCTCAGCCACCATCTGGTGAGTAAATACACCAGCCTGGTGGCGGTGGATAGAGAACCTGTCCGACCAGTCACCGAGACACTTCACAAATCGCCACTGGCCAATGCCCTTCCTGCGGGCTGGCAGGCCCGAAAGATCTTTGGCGGCACTGCCCAGACTGCAACTCCTGCCGGAATGCGGATTCTTTTAGGTCTCTGTCTGTTGGCCCTGGCCCTGCTCCTGCAACTGAGTAGAAGGCAATGGGGACGGGCATGATGAAAATGCGACCCAAGCTGTTGCGCAGCATCGCCTTGCTTCTCCTCCTCAGCGGTGGGTTTCTCCTGGCCGATGGCTACTGGATCAGGGCCAAGGCGGTGCTGGCGCAGCTCCTTTTGCAACATGCCTGGCAGGAGACGGTGGTCACGGGCGCTATTGCCAAACCCTGGCCTTGGGCCGATACCTGGCCTGTGGCCAGGCTTGAGGTGCCCCGTTTGGGGATTGATCTGATAGTTCTTGAGGGGGAGAGTGGTGAGGTGCTGGCCTTTGGGCCGGGGCATCTTCCGGCAAGCAGTCCGCCCGGCACTGGTGGCCACACCATTGTGGCGGGGCATCGGGATACCAGTTTTCGTTTTTTACAGGATCTGCAACAGGATGATCTCCTGTTACTGCATACAGCGGGTGGCCACTTGGAGCGTTACCGTATTCGGGAACGTCTGATTCGGAAGGCGGATGCACTCTTTTTCATGGAGAGTGCAGTGTCTGCCCTGACACTCCTCACCTGTTATCCATTTGACAGCCTGCGTTCCAGTCCCCCCCTCAGATTTCTGGTGTTGGCGCAGCAGGAATCGTGAAAGACTCCTTTTTCTCCTGTTAAATGTTTCATGGTATCAATCAGTTTTGCCGATCCTGTGGTGAGATCTCAAAGAATGGTTTGCCATATCCTTGCTTTCGCCTCCCTTCTTATCATATAGTTAAGAGAGCATATCCATTGTATGGATTGTATCTTCCCTCATGCCGGGTTCTGGTGTGGGCCGATTTTAGACGAGGATTCCATGGTTTATCAGGAAAGAAGATATTGGCGCAGATGTGTTCCATTACTTAGCGTCCTGTTGTTCTGCCTGCTCCTCTTGTGCCGTATTCCCATGGCCTCTGCCTCCCACGAAAGTTCCGTTCAGGTTGGGATATTTGACAATAAACCCATGTGCTATCTGGATAGTGATGGAAAACCTGCCGGGATATTTGTTGCGGTCATTGAGGCGGTGGCGGCTCAAAATGAATGGAACCTTGACTATGTGCAGGGCAGTTTCAGTGATCTGAGAAAACAGTTGCAGGCTGGAGAGATAGATATCCTGCTGTCAACTGCTATTTCCACTGAACGCCAGAAGATCTATGCCTATAATGAGGTGGACGTTTTTAATAACTGGGCAGAGATCTACGTTGCGACCAAATCAGACATTAACTCTTTATTGGGGCTTAGAAATAAACGTGTAGCGACTCTGAAGAGTGGAATCTACTCCACGGGCCCAGAAGGAATCTATCATCTGGATAAAAAATTCCAACTCAACTGTGACTTTCTTGAAGTTGCAGATTATAGGGGAGCACTTGAGGCCGTCCGTATAGGAAAGGCTGATGCCGCAGTGGTTAATCGTCTGGCGGGGGCTGCATATGCTGAGGGCTTTGGACTGGTCAAATCCGGTATCGTCTTTGCTCCCGTTGAGG